>CAYZSU010000001.1:0-59246 GCA_964480565.1 uncultured Myxococcales bacterium
TATAGTCATCTGATTGCTCCAGTGTTAGTTGTATAAGTGTTACTTCTTCTAACTCCTTTAGGACCATTTACACAATCTATTTTACACTTCCGTCTTGGTGTTACAAGGCTCCCGCAAATCCGCGGGCCGCGAGCGTACATGCGAGTACGTGAGGACCCACGGATGCAGCGGGAAACGCCGAAGATGGGTATTTTTCAACACTCCCATTATTCATAAATAAGAAAGGGTGCCCTATGGATAGGTGTACACTATAACACCTGTTGACTTGATATCATTTGCAACTGGGGCCTATCGTGGGTTGTACCAAATTCCATTTCATTTAGGTGTAGCGGTATCGCTCGTATTGCAGGGCCTTAGTCCGCAATATGTGCTTGTTTCCATAGATGGATAGTATGACATGATTTGCTTGCAATATATTGCAATTGAAAATATAATATTTCATATGGCAGCTATTACACATCGCATTGATGAAAAATTAAAGAAACGATTGGATACGTTCTGTGAAGAGTATGGGCTAAAGGCTCAGGCTGTTGTGCAGGAGGCTATTGCACTGTGGCTTGAAAATGCAGAAGATATGGCATTGATTGATGAACGGCGTCAGGGCCCATGGGTGGAATGGAATGATGCGAAAAAAGAATTATAAAGTTATGCTTCACAAAGTTGCTATTAAGGAATTGTCACGCTTGCCAAAGCCAATCAAAGATAAAGCATGTTCAATTATAGATGAACTCGCTTTTAATCCTGTTCCTCAGATTGCCTCAAAACTGCACGGTCGTTCCAATGCCTATCGGATTCGTATGAATGATTATCGAATTGTTTATGAAGTTCATGTTACGGAAATTGTTGTCTACATTGTTGGAGTTGCTCATCGTAAAGACGTGTATCGACATGTATTACGCCGATTGTAGTTGATAATATATGCTTCATTTAATCATAAAATGACTCGTGTTTAAATGTAACAAAATAGTCTGATTTAGGCTACAGATTATCCACCAAATGCCGTTCTATTATAGTGATAGGGGCATTATGGATAGCATTTCTCACATCCCATCATCTGTTCATGATATCAGTCGCAGCGCACGCGATGGCGGCGATAATTCCACCTTTTATGAGCTGGATGAAGAATCTCCTAAAAAGCATGCCAAATCAGAAGCCCCACATGATGATGTGGATATTGGGCACTTACCAGGCAATATGTCGGATTGTGGCTCGGTCAATATGGCGGCTATTTCACGTAAAATGCTGATGGATCGCCTCAATGACTTTGACCATCTCTTTGCTTCGCTTGTAGACCAGGTTCAAATGGGGCGGTAAGTTTAGGATGATGCTTCTTTCCACATACTTCTCTGTTCTTCACTGATTGTTGTGACTAATTGATGTTCTGCTAGCTGCTCATCTAAATTAAAACAATTATTTTTAATAGCATGCTCAATTTCATGCATATGTATGAAAATCGATAGTGCGTGAATAATGGTGGATCTGTTGTTGTTTGGCAGTATGCGATGAAGACTTACCCTTTCTAATATTGTTTGAGGTGGGTCTATCGCCTCAATTAAGGATATTATTTTCGCCTTTGCTGGATTGGAATTGTCTATGTGTGTATTTATCCAATGACGGATGCTCATTGGCTGGGCCAGGTTTTGATTGAATGCTTGTGTCATAGGGTGAGGCACCTGTTCAAATAATGAAAAATCAATCGATTCATTGATTATATGCTGGCAAATAGATTCTGTGGATTCATACCCTGTCACGAGGTTATCAATACGCTGACATAATGTAGCTGCTTGTGGATATAGCAGGTTCGAAATCCAAGTTGCTTCATAGGCAGGCCACTTATTCATTAATGTTTTATATACTTTGGGTGTAATCATATCTGGATGAGCGAGCAGTATATCAATAATATGAGGTGCACTGCTGGGGTATAATGAAAAACTTTTGGTTAACACGATTGCGATAAATACATCGAATACCTCTTTAATGCGGATATACGGTATTAGATGAGAGAGTACATTAATACGATCAGCTGGCGGGCATGTGAATGATTGTTTTAAGATAGCATGTCGACTGTCAGAATATTGTATAAGTGCAGGTAGCAGTGTATGTTCTACGATATATGTCAGATTGAGTGGATAGACTGGAATGTATTTATGGATAAAGGCGGTTCGTATTGCATTATGCTGTAATATATTAGGATTAGATATAATGTATTGCTCAAAATGAGCTATAAATTCGTTAGTTGGTCTATTATTTAATCGTGCAGCAAGCTCATCAAATGAAAAATTATTCAAAGAGGTGGCTTCAGATTCAGCATTATTGGTATTCTGAAATAGATTTATATGTTTGGTCGCGGGTGTATCAAATAACTCATATGGATTATTTTGATATTTATCAAATTGTGAGAGTGCATCATGCGTCCGCCTAAGATAATCCTTTGTTTGGCGGGGATGCAGTATTCTACTTTTTGTTAAATTCGGATGTTTTGTGAGTGGAAACATACTATTAGGCAGTGCGGATGTGCTAAAGTTAGATGGTGGGGCTATTGGCTTAATTTTGAACATATAACCTTCCTATCACTAATTATACCAATTACGTAAATAAATCGTTGGTCAATTAAGAGCCTAAGCCATTAATTTATATACTAAATTCCTTTATAAAAACCCACGTTTATTTTACGTAATTGGTATTACCTAATTATTGTCATCTGTACTATACTTATCGCACATTTGACAAAAAAGTTGCTAAGAATATGAAAAAAAGTGCCAATTGGTTTGGCACATAGCAATGCTCAATTCACTTCATATTCAAAAAATAATCATGAATAATCGGAGGGACTGTATATTCAGGGTGAAATGTGCTCAATAATATATTATTATTTTGAATTAAAACAGGAGATGATTGATGCATGGCAAGCAGTGAACAACTTTCATCGTTATAGGCAATAATTCGTGGCGCACGAATAAATACACCTGTAATATATTTCTGATAGGGTTTAATCAAAATGGTTTTTTCAAATGAATGGATTTGAGATCCATAGGCATTTCGTTCTATTGTTACATCAATGAGCTTAAGAGAGTGTGCGAACTGATCTGAAATAATATGATTGGCAAGTAAAATAGCACCTGCGCAGGTTCCAAAAATTTTCAGCTTATTCATTGCAATGTATTGCTGAATCCCACATAAACTGACCAATAACTGTACTTTCACCACCAGGAATAATTAAATGAGTAATATCGTGAACTTGCTGTTCATATCGTATATCAACAACTTTCACTCCCAGGTGAACAAGGGCTTGTTGATGCTCTTTAATATTTCCTTGAAAAGCAAGTATACCACATGGGACTGTTGAAAAATAGCAATTTTGGGGATTGTTCAAAAATGTTCAGATTCAAGGCAGACAGCAAATTCAATGAGGGCGCATACATAAGAGTATGTAGCCGATTTGGATTTGCTGGACAACGCCGAAGATGGGCGTTTTTCAACAGCCCCCACATTGAATATCACTCATCTCGTTGTGCCATCTTTATGGCTAGGTCGCTTATCTCGCTGCCCTTCATTGCATGGCCTAAATCTTCAGAAACAGTTGCTATTTTTTCAAAATCTTGAAAATAAGTGACAGCCTGCACAATTGCTTGCGCTGTTTTTTCTGGATTTTCTGATCCAACAAATACACCATCGCTTCCAAAATGCATCATAAGTGCAGCATCTGCAGGTGTTGCAATGCCACCTGCTGCAAAGTTTACCACTGGCAGGCATTTGTTTTCAGACACATACTTCAATAACTCCAATGAAACACCCAGTTCCTTGGTATATGCGATTAACTCTTCATATTGCAAAACACTGGCTTTTTGAATTTGTGCTTGAATATTGCGCTGATGCGTAACGGCTTCAACGACATTTCCTGTTCCAGCTTCACCTTTGGTTCGGGTCATACTTGCCCCCTCTGCAATTCTGCGAAGAGCTTCACCTAGGTCACGACAACCACAAACAAATGGAATAGAAAATTCGGTTTTATTGATATGATAAACATTATCAGCGGGCGTTAATACTTCCGACTCATCAATAAAATCAATTTCTAGCGCTTCCAAAATACGCGCCTCTACAAAGTGGCCAATGCGCACTTTTGCCATTACAGGGATAGAAACAGATTGTTTAATTTTTTTATCAGTTTTGGATCGCTCATACGAGCAACGCCACCTTCAGCCCTTGTTTTAGAGGGAATTCGCTCAAGCGCCATTACTGCGCATGCTCTGGATTTTTCAGCAATTTCTGCTTGCTCTGGTGTGGATACATCCATAATAACGCCACCCTTTAACATCTGGGCAAGTCGAATACCTTGACTATTTATTTTTGAATTATTGTTCATAGGACTCCATATTTATCCGCCATAGTTGCAAGTTTATAAGGTCATGCGACCCGCCCTGTAAAACCATGAAAGACATCAAATCATCAACAATACGATTCTAGAAGGGTGAGCACTTCTAGAGTAACATCGGGATGATGATGACGTTGTCTTGCAGAATCGATGATAGCTTGTCGTATATCTAGGTACTGTGAGAGAACTATTGGAATGCTACTTGATAGTCTTTTCACTAGATCCTTAATTCCATGCATCTACCATTTAATCCGCGCGATGTTGTGTATAGGGTGGGGAGGGTAGTAAATTTTCTATTACCAGCATCTTTTTGAGTTGGTATATCCCTCAATGTTGGTGGAGATGAATGCCATGACAGCGTGTTTAGCGTGGTTGTATGTTTTTGGGTTTAGTGTTGGGCCTGCTAATTTGATTGTACTCATACTATTCTCCTATCACTTATTATCTCACGGGGCTGCCCACAAACGCCCATCTTCGGCGTTATCCAGCAAATTCAATTTAATTGCATAATTGTATGTAACTGAATTTTTTAATTATTTTCAATTAAGCCTATTCAATCACGATCATACTGATCATTGTCAATAAAGCTGCCTGTTACATGTTGGCAAGATTTACCTAGTGATGACTAGGCATTTTTGTGTGTTTTAATAGGGTTGAGCATGTAACTAGTTGAAAAATAACGACTTTGCAAGTGGCATCTATATTGCATCAACCATGGGTTGAGGTGCATATGAGTTCAACAGATATTGTATCATTGTTAGGAAAATTTATTGGTACACGTGCCATGCGCAATAATGTAATTGCATCCAATATTGCGAATGTGGACACACCTGAGTTTAAATCGCGAGACATACAATTTAAAGCGGAATTAAAAGGCGTGGTAGATGATCAGTCCTCAAAGGAATGGTCATTTAAGCCAAAAGAATCCCGTAATATGGTCAGTATGCGTGAAGATGGAAATTCAGTAAATATGGAAATTGAGATGGCCAAGTTAGTTGGGAATTCAGCGGAATATATGGCGGCCACAAAATTATTAGCTAGGCGTATTGCAATGATGAAATATGCCATTACAGGGGGGGGATGAGCATGTCTTTCTTAAATGCATTGGAAATTAGTGCTGCAGGGATGATGAGTGAGCGTTTGCGTTTGGATATTTCCGCATCGAATTTAGCCAATGTTGATTCTACGCGTACACCGGAGGGCGGTCCCTATCGTAAAAAAATACCTGTATTGGAGTCTGTGCCGCTTAGCTTTGATACTGCCCTTGAAAAGCAAATGCTTGGTGGCTCTAAATTGCATACAGTGCGAGTGGCAGGTGTTGTTGAAAGCCAGGATCCTTTTGATTTTGAGTTTAATCCAAGTCATCCAGATGCGAATGAGGAAGGGTATGTGGCTAGGCCGAATATCAGTGTGGTCGAAGAAATGGTTAATATGATGAAGGCGTCTCGTGCGTATGAGGCGAATATAACAGCGCTTAATACGTCAAAGGGATTGTTGCTGCGTACATTAGATATTGGGAGTATGTGATGACAACAATTAATGATCTAAAACAAACTATTCGCATGACGCCGGATCGTTCAGCAACGATGCAGCCGAAGAAGGAAGAACCCGGCTTTGTTGACACCTTGATGAAGGGAATTAATGAAGCGGATAAAAATATTCAAAAGGCAGATCAAGCGATAGAGAATTTTGCAACAGGTGGCAAGGTGAGTATTCCTGAGGCAATAATTGCATTGGAGCAGGCGGATATTTCATTCAAATTTATTACACAGGTAAGAAATAAAGCCTTGGAAGCGTATCACGAAATTATGCGTTTGCCTGTATAACATTATAAAAGGGGTCTATTGTGGGTGATTTTTTATCACAGATTAAAAATACAATTAATGGCTTATCCGCTGTTCGGAAAATATCCATGATTGCAGTGATTGTTATTGCACTCGGTGCTGTGGTTTATTTGCTGCATTTATCCAATAAAACAGGGTATTCACCACTTTTTACAAATCTAAACTCCGATGATATTGGCGCGATTGTTACGCAGCTCGATAAACAAAATGTTCCTTATACCATTGATGCTGATCGAAAGTTAGTGCTTGTACCTTCAACACAAGTACTTGATTTACGCATGAAGTTGGCAGGCATGGGATTGCCCCGATACGGTGGTGTGGGTTTTGAGTTATTTGACAATGCGGGTTTTGGAATGAGTGAGTTTCAGCAAAAACTAAACTATCAGCGCGCATTGCAGGGTGAGCTATCACGTACAATATCTGGAATATCGGAAGTGGAAGAAGCGCGTGTGCATTTGGTCCTTCCTGAAAAATCTGTTTTTTCAGAAAGTCAGGAAGAGCCACGGGCATCCATTATTCTTAAATTGGGTAATGGTAGTATGGGGCGCTCACAAGTAGCATCCATTATTCACTTGGTATCCAGCGCAGTGGAAGGATTGGATCCGCAACAGATAACAGTTGTGGATACCAGAGGGCATTTATTATCTGCAGCCGGCGGTGAGGAGACTGCGGGGTCTGGGCGGATTTTTGAACAGAAAAAACGAATTGAAAAAGCATTGGAAACTCAGGTAGTAAGCCTGTTGGAGCCTATTATTGGTTTGGGAAAGGTAGTGGCTAAAACTACGGCAGAAATTGATTTTTCACGTTTAGAAGAAATGATTCAAAAAGTAGATCCCAATGAAACAGTCGTGCTTTCAGAAAGCAGTACAAAGAGTAGCTCCTCAGGTTCCACTGCATCAGCAGGTGGTGCTGCAGGTGCATCAGCTAATTTACCAGGGGGTGCAGGCGGTAGCTCAGGTGCAAGTGGATCGAGCGCAGATGAAAGCACTACATCTACAAAATATGATGTGACCCGCATTACGCGAAAGCAAATAATTCCAAGTGGTGCTATTAAAAAGATTTCAATGGCAGTGGTTGTGGATGGTGTATATCAGGATCAAGAAGGTGAAATGGTATATGTCGCTCGTAGTGTGGATGATTTAGGAAAATATGAATCAATGGTAAAAAGTGCAATTGGATTCAACACTGAACGAGGTGATGTATTAAGTATTAATAGCATGCAATTTGTTGATTTAAATAAAATGTTTAAAGATGAAAGTATGTTTGCTCAAAGAGATCAATATAGTTTTATTATTTCAATTGTTGTGAATGTATTGATTGTCATTGTGGCATTGGCATTATTCTTATTCGTGATTCGTCCATTAATTAAAGCCTGGCGTGAAAAAAATGATGCAGTGGAAGGCGCAGATAGTGCTGTCTTTATGCCAGGGATGCAGGCATTGCCTGATCCAGATCAAATGAGAAGTGAGATTGCTCGGCTTGTCAGTGCAAACCCACAACAAACAGCAACTGTGATCAGGCAGTGGATGCAGCAATAGGAATAAATTATGAATTTAGATGTTAGAAAATTATCGAATAAAGAGAAAGCAGCGCTCATGATGCTATGTATGGATGAGTCCTCTGCATCTGATATATTTAGTCAATTACGCGATGATGAGGTTAAGGAAATCGGGCGAATTTTGCAGAAATTATCCAATGTTCCATTGGCTGAAGTGCATGCAGCAATGATAGAATTTCATACAGAGTTGGGCAATGTGGATGTGCTTCGAAATAATAGCGTGCAAGTCAGTGGCAGTAGGGCTGCAGAGCGGTTAATTAGTGAATATTATCCGGAAGCTGAAACAAAAGTAATTGAAATGCCAAATAAAAATTCAGCAGAGGGTGCGTTGACGCATATTGTAAATTCCATGAATGAAAAAGCATTATTTCAAGCCATCAAAGATGAGCATGTACAGTTTATTGCGATAGTACTATCATTTGCAAAAATGCGATTAGCCAAAGAAGTGCTCAAGCAAATGGAAGATGAAAAAAGTGGTGATATTATTGCTCGGATGGCCAAGTTAAGCGAAATACCGCAAACAGTTATTTCTCAAATTAAAGATTTTTTGGATAAGCAACGAGCAGAAGTCTCCAAAGGATTAAAAAAAGAAGAAAAGAAGGTCAGTATTGAAGGGATGTCTTGTGCTTTACGCGTATTAAAGTCGATTCCAGTGGATCAAAGTGTGCCGATTATTGACACGATTATCAAACAAGATGAGGCATTGGGATCTGAAATAGAAAAACAAATGCTCACAATTGAAGATTTGATGCGCTCCGATGATCAGGGCATTCGCGAATTATTACGCTCTATTCCAACAGAGGATTTAAAAGTAGCATTAAAGGATATGCCGGATACAGTGAAGGATAAATTTTTAAATAATATGTCATCACGAGCAGCTACAATTTTACGAGAAGATATGGAAGTGATGCAAGCGCTGCGCGTTGAAGAGGTGGAGCGTTCACAACGAGTCATTATTACAGAGGTGAAGCGGTTGATTTCTGAAGGTAAACTAGTTCTTTCTAGTTTGGATGAGGAATAATAAATGGTGGAGTTTAAAGAACATCAGTTTTCAGTATCACAAGAGCCAGTAGTTAAAGGTGAATTTAGAGATATTTGTTTGGGTGATTTATTAGGGCATGTAGGTGATGAACAAGGTGTGATGGATCCTAAACAATGGATTTTAGAAAAAGAACAGGAAGTGAATCAGCTGGAAATGCGCGCATCATCCTGTTTTGAATCATTGGAAAAACAGGTTTTACTGTTAAAAGAAGAAAAAGATATTATGTGGGGTCGATTAAAGAAAAACAGTATTGCGTTTGCCATAGAGCTTGCCAAGCATATTATAAATGTTGAAATACAATCAAATGTACAGGTAATTGAAAAAATAGTGGATGAACTGATGGCTAAGCGGCGTCCAAAAGAAAAAGCTGTACTTCGAATGAGTGATGTTGATGTGTCATTACTTAAGGAAAAACGGCCAGATATTTTTGAAAAAGCACGTGATGATGTTTATTTTGAGGTGCAAGAGGATAATAATTTATCCGCGGGCTGTGCTTTTTTGGATACAGATCTGTCACGGTATGAAATGGATTATCATCATCAGTTAGAATCGTTGGCAGAAACAATTATCGCATTAGCGAATAAAGATAGTGTAGGAACGTGCCCAGAAATAACATTAGGAACGGATGAAGAAACAAATGAGGATAATATATAGTGACTGATCACCTAGACACAAAGTGGATATATTATGACAAAGTGCTCAATGCATTGCCAAGCGCTGGGAAGCCTCAATTTTTAGGGAAAGTTACACGAGTCTTGGGCTTAATCATTGAAGCCTTTTTACCCAATATGCCAGTGGGCGGCATGTGTACCATTCGGGTTGATGATGATACTTATGTGGATGCAGAGGTGGTGGGTCTAAAAGGCGAACATGTAATGATGATGCCAATTGGTGATATTACAGGCATTAAACATGGGTGTTCAGTCGAACCCAAGGATAGTCAAGCCAGCGTAATTGTGAGCGATAAATTATTAGGGCGTGTGCTAAATGCGCATGGAAATCCAATAGATGGTGGCCCTGATATTTCATCGCTGGAAAGTTATTCTCTCTATGCCAGTCCTGTGGATCCAATTAAGCGAAAACGAATTGAAAGCATATTGCCTTTAGGTGTGCGTGTGATTGATGGTTTGCTTACCTGTGGAATTGGGCAGCGTATGGCTATTATGGCAGGGTCAGGTGTGGGTAAAAGTGTTCTTTTGGGCATGATTGCTAAATATACGCAGGCGGATATTAATGTGATTGCGCTTGTTGGTGAGCGCGGCCGAGAAGTTCGTGAGTTTATCGAACGTGATTTGGGCGAGGAAGGGTTGAAGCGATCCGTGATTGTTGTGGCGACATCTGATGAGCCGCCGCTAGTTCGAACGCGCGCTGCTTTTATGGCGACTGCTATTGCGGAATATTTTAGAGACAAAGGAAAACAAGTATTGTTATTAATGGATTCATTAACACGATTTTCTATGGCGATGCGAGAAGTAGGGCTCGCCATTGGTGAGCCACCTACCTCCAAGGGGTATACGCCGACTGTTTTTTCAGTTTTGCCAAAGTTGCTTGAGCGTGTCGGGACAACCAATGACAGTGGAAGCATTACGGGGTTGTATACAGTGCTTACTGAAGGGGATGATATTCAGGATCCAATTGCTGATTCAGTGCGGTCGATTGTTGATGGGCATATTGTATTATCACGAAAACTAGCTGGGCAAAATCATTATCCAGCCGTTGATATTATGAATTCATTGTCACGGTTACATCGTGATTTAGTGGAAAAAGATCATTTAAAATCCGCAGATCAGTTTCGTACATTATGGGCGAATTATATGGATATGGAAGATTTTATTAATATGGGTATTTACGCCAAAGGAAAAAATAAAACAGTGGATGAAGCGATTGGGCGAATTGATTCAATGAGGAACTTTCTACAGCAGGGTTATGATCAGGGAGATAGTTTTGATCGAACTCAAACGAATCTAAGGCAAGTGGTTGGATATTAGTTAATTTCAATTATGAGGTGAAAATGGCATTTAAATTTCGCATGCACGCATTACTTCGATGGCGAAAGGAAGTGGAAAAGCAGACTGCAATCCACCTTCAAGAGCTCATTTTTGAAAAAGCATCGCTTGAGGCGGAAATTGTAAATGCACAGAAAAATATTGAACATTGGGTCGGGCATTTTAATCAGCTCAATAGTCGGAATCCAGATGTTAATGAAGTGATGTTATTGGAGCGTTATTTAATGTCACTGGATCAAAAACAAATGAACTTGCGTAAAGAAAAATCAATTCTAGAGAATAGAATCTATGATGCGCAATTGAATATGGAAAAGGCTGTTTCCGAACGAAAGCAATTGGAATTTTTGCAGGACAAACATCGAGATGCCTATGAGCTGGATATACAACGTCAGGAGCAAAAAATATTGGACGATATGGTGGCAATTCGTTTTTGGCAGAAAAAGCAGCAGGAGGCAAATGCATGATTAATCATAAAATCACTCGATATTTTATTATGATTCTCATGTGTGCGTGTATATCGCCTGTGTATGCGGATAATAAGGGGTTTAAAGAACGTAAAGCCATGTATGATATTTTTCAAAAATTGGATATTCCGCTAACAGATGCAAGTATTGTGCATATGATTTCAATGGCCAATGCCATATCAGCGGAGCGATTAGAAATTGCAAAAAAATTAAAAGCCATGGAAGTGCTTAAGAAAGAATTGAATAAATCGATTCAAGAGCTAAATACGCTTCGTAAGGAATTGGATGTGGTTGCGGCAAAGCAACAAAAACAAAGCCCAAATATGAAATTGGTTGTAACGCTATATGAATCAGTGGATCCTAAAAAAGCAGCCAATATGTTAAAACGATTGGATGCGGAGATGGTATTGGCGATTATTCGAATGATGAGTCCTAGAAAATCAAGTCAAATTATCGCGGCAATGGATGATCGTGTGGCGGCAATTATTTCAAAACGATTGCTTGAAAGTCAAAAGCCTCAATCAGGGGAGGGAAAATGAGTTCACGAGTATCTCGTAATGCAGCTAGTGCAATGATGAGTAGTTTAAATGCAAATAGTGTTAAAGCATCCAATGCAGTGCAAGCAGCAGAGGAGTTTGCTTCGGAAATAGATATGCAGAGAAAAAATGTGGATGCCGCAAGTGGTGCAAATACAGATGCGGATGCCAAGGATGGTTCAAGTACTCAAATGAGTGAGTCCAGTAAAACGGATATATCATCGCAATCCAAGCAGAGTGAGTCTGCCACTCATGCACAGTCAAAAGCGCAAGATGATCAAGCAACATCTGAAAATGATGAAGCGGGTGAAGTAAAGTCAGAGGACATTGTTGCGCCAGCACCGATGGTATCTCAGCCCGTAGAGGATGTTAATGCCTTGGATTATAATCAATTGATAGAATCTTTAGATATTAATTTAGATGAGTCAATTGCATTAAACGCCAAGGAGTTATTGGATGATATTGATCAAGAGATTGGCGATCAATTATCTGAAATAGATGCGATGGATGGTATGTCTACGACGCAAGATAATATGGAAGAAAGTTTAAATGATCTATCCGATCAATTGGATCAAAGTAGTGAGGCTGAAAATCAAACAACTGTATTGGAAGAAGATTTATTGGTGGCGGATGGATATGAACTGCTGGAAAATAGCAAGTTAGGCGATGCTGATTTAGAGAGTGAAGATCTAAAACAACTGGACGTGACAGCTAAGATAGTAACTCATGATACTGGAAAGCAGGCATCCACTGATATAGTACAATCGCAAAATTCTGTAGATGTAAAACAATATGAGAATCATGATTTAAAAATTACAGATTTATTGAATTCAGGTAAAATAAATCTTGATGCAAGTGATCACCTGAAAACGATGTCGCAAAGGGTGGCCGGGCAACCTGGAGTTAATGCATCTGAAAACTCTGTAATTGCTCGCACGCAACAAACCTTGGAGCTATGGGCGGCAAAGCTCAATCCCAATGTAAAGTTGCAATTAACGGCTAGCAATAATGAGATGACCATTCGTTTGCATCCACCTGCATTGGGAGAATTGAAAATTGCAATTCGTACAGAAGGTGCTGAAGTGCATATCCGGATGTCTGTGGATAATGATGCTGCAAAGCGAATTGTTGAATCCAATTTAATGGATTTAAAGGATGATCTAAATCACGATAATTTAAATTTAGCTGGTGCGCAGGTGGATATTAATCAAAATAAAGATAATAGCGATGAGTGGGAAGAAGCGGCAGAGGAATTTATACCGGGGCTAACTATGCTTGGAAATAAAAAGCGTGCTGTAAATGTAAACTCAATTAAAAATGTGATTCAAAGTAATCACATGCTTGATATTAAAATATAGGAGTTTTTCAATATCGCAGGCGGATATTTTTGATAGTTCCATATAGCGAAAATGAGGAGATAATTATGATATATGATACAGCACCCGTTAGATTGGATGGTTCACAAACAGTGGGTGAGCAAAAGGATGCGGCTAAAACAACAAAAGATGAGTTTTTACGAATGTTAGTGACACAGCTTGAAAATCAAGATCCATTGCAACCACAGGATGCCAGTGAGTTTGCCAATCAAATGACTCAATTTGGTATTTTAGAGCAAATGTTTAATATGAATGAGAGCATGGAATCAATGATAGGATCTGCAGAAGCATCGCTGCGCATGTCTGCAATGCAATATGTGGGCAAAGATGTGCTTGTGGATGGGTCCAGAGTAACAGTGGAAGATGGTGTGGGCGGTACAATGCGATTTAACTTACACGATGATGCTAAATTAGCAGTGATATCAGTGATGGACTCTGCTGGGCAAGTAGTGGCTGCAGAGCAAATAGAAAATATGGAAGCAGGTGAATATGACTATCCCTTTGATGCGAAAGATATTGAGGGTGGCAATTTGCCGGATGGGAAGTATCAATTTATGGTGCGTGCACTCGATGATGAACAACGACCAGTGCTTGTTGATACGCGCATGCAAGCGCATGTCGATGCGGTCAATTTTGAAAATGGTGTGCCTGTGCTTATTGTAGAAGGTAAGCGATTTGGCTTAGATGAAATCGTGGAAGTGAAGGGCGATACCAAATTGGATTAGTAAAAAAAATCGATATTGGAAATAAGTTATCGGCATAAAATTGGCAAAAAATAAGTGAAATTTTAAGGAAGGAGTTTGATTATGGGTATTTTTACAGCGCTTTATGCAGGTGTGAATGGTATTGGATCCAATGGTGAAGTGATTTCTGTGATTGGTGACAATGTATCCAATGTGAATACAATTGGTTTTAAAAGTGGTTTGGCTCAATTTGAAGATATTTTGGCAGGTCAGTCTCAAAATATTGGCTTGGGTTCACGTATTTCAGATGTATCCACACAGTTTACACAAGGTGGTTTTGAATCCACAGGTTCAACCACAGACTTTGCTGTGGACGGCAATGGATTTCTTACAGTTGTTGATCCAACGGATGGTTCCACTTATTTTACACGTGCCGGGCAGTTTAGCTTGGATGATGAAGGGTTTTTGATTAATGCGGGTGCGGAACGTTTGCAAGGATATCAAGCCGATTCCAGTAATAATCTAACTTCTACAGTGAGTGATATACAAATTTCATCATCACCAGTATCGCCGAGTGCAACGACAGATATTGATTTAGCGATGAACTTAGATGCAAATGAAAGTGCACCAGCGGCATTTGATTCAACCGATCCAACAGCGACATCAAATTATTCTGCAGGTGTGACTGTCTATGATTCATTGGGCAATAGTCACTTAGTGACTATTTATTTTCGAAAAAATGCAGCCAATTCATGGCAGTGGTATTCTCTGGTAGATGGTGGGGAAGTGACAGGCGGTGTCGAGGGTGTGAATGAAATAGAAGCCAATGGCACGCTAACATTTAATGCTAATGGTGCACTTACGGCTCTTGTAACAACAACCAGTGATTTTGATTTTATTGGTGCAACTCAGAATCAAGCGCCAACATTTGATTTTGGATCAGTCACTGGCACAAGCACTGGGTTGGATGGTGCGACACAATTTGGTAGTAACTCTGCAATTAATAATATTACGCAGGATGGATATGCGGCGGGATCGCTTAAAAGTATCAATGTATCCGATGATGGAACAATCAGCGGTAACTACACCAATGGTACAACTCGGACTATTTCGCAAGTTGTGCTTGCAAAATTTAAGGCGGAAGATGGGTTGCAGCGTGTGGGTGGAAATAACTTTCAGGAAACACTGGATTCAGGTGCGGCCCTGATTGCTGCACCTGGTTTAGGTGGTAGAGGATCTGTATTATCTGCTACTTTGGAACAATCCAATGTGGATATTGCCAATGAGTTGATTAAGATGATGATTATTCAGCGCGGTTTTCAAGCAAACTCACGTACCATTAGCGCAGTGAATGATATGCTGGCGCAGTTGGTGAATATTGGCCAATAAGGCATGGAATTATAATTATGGGGTTGTGTTCATAAATGGGCATTCCTAATTTCCATAATGGAATTGATATTGAGAGGGGAAAAAGATCATGGCAGAAGAAGAGGTTAAGCAAGATGAGATGCCAGCCATTGAGGATGGTGCTGAGGGAGAAGATAGTGGCGATGAAGGGGGTGGCTCTGGTGGTTTAAGTAAAATCATCTTTGCAGCTGTGCCTGCGCTTGCGGCTGCATTAATTACAGCTCTTGTATTTTGGTTGTTTGTATTGCCAGATGATGCATCTCATGTGTCTGAAGGGGAGAATGAAGCGGGCGAAAGTCATGAGCAAAAAAATGTTGAGCATGACAATGGTAAGCAGGTAGAGACGCATAGCGATGAGAATAAAGAAAATACCGAACTTGTTGCTCAGGAAGTACGCAAAGAAGCTAAGGATCGCGTCACAAAAATAGTGCCATTAACCGATGAGTCGAAATTTATTTTTCCATTAGATCCAATGGTTGTAAATATTTTTGATCGAACGACCATACGATATTTACGAATTGCATTGTCACTCGGATATGAACAAGCGGATTTAAAGGCGCGATTTGAACAACAAGTGCCACGAATCAAAGATGCGATTATCTTTATAATGGGCGATGCGAGCGTGCGAGAACTGAATGATTCAGCAGGGAAAGAATTGCTAAAAGAGGATATCTTGGCGGCTGTAAATCGTATTATTGGTGATGATTTAGTAACAAATGTCTATTTTACTGAATTTACATTGCAATAAATTTTTGAGGGAGGTGTTTCAATACTAAAAATTAGTCACAAGTTTAAGCGTATCAGTTTTATAGGTGTTTAATAAAATCGTGTCACTAGCGAGATGGCCTTTAGGCCAGCGAAGCAATCCAAGCATTGGAGCCTTAAGCAAGAGTCGGGCTACAGTTTGCCCCATGGATGACGCAGTTTTTTTCAAAGAAGTAGTAATGAAAGTGTATACATAAAAAGATGTGGCTAAATACTTGTGCATGAGACGGGGTTTCCTGAACCTTGGCTTGAAAGGCCTGGTATGATAGTATTTACATTTTATAGGTGCATTTTGACTTCAATACAGGGACCACTCTCTAATGAGTAGGTGCGTTCAATATCAGGCAACATTTTCCTAGCAAATACTAGGCAAAACCATCCATTTTTTTAATCAATAAACATATAACTACCTGTTTTTAATAGTGTTTTTTATGGCACTGAAATTGCATATATATAGTCTGTTCATTTTGCATGAAAGGCGGGCTATGGTAGGCTATGAATTAACTGAAAAAGAGATTGCAGTCGTGAATGATATCTTTTCTGAGGATATTGTGATTGATGATCGTGTCCGCCCATATAATCTCACAAAAAAAGTAAAAAAAGGAGATGAAGGTCTTGAGGTTGCTGATGAGATTGGTTCTGAGGTGAACTCGCGAATTCAACGGTTTCTTCAGGGTCGGTATGGAGAGGATGTTGTTGTTTCATTTTCAAAGCATCGCGTGCTTCGCAGTCAGGTATTTTTTTCAGATTTTTCATTGAATGAAAATATTATTATTCCATGGCATAGTACTTCGGATTCCACATGTGGGGCATTGATTTGGCCATTGGAGCTGTTTTATTTTTTCTATAATAGATCGCTTGGTGGTGTGTTTGGGTATGAGAAAAAGGGAGATCTTACTGAAATTGAACTTCAGTCCATCAATACTATTTCATCTAGCATTTTAGGTACGCATGATGCGTGTTGGGGGCCGCCTCGAACAGATCTTACATTTAATGGCGATATGCTAATACTTAGTCAAAATGATATGGAAGATACGTCATGGGCACAAGATTTTTTAATTGGTAAATACACTGTGAGTTCAGGTGAGTCAGCGTGGGATATTCATATGGCATATCCCAAAACAGTGCTTAAGCCTTTAGCTGCACAAGGTGGATCAGCGAATAAGCATGTTGATAAAGATTGGGTCAATATGGTTCGTAATAATATTATGGACCTTGCTGTGGATATTACAACAGTACTCGGAGTGGTGGACGTGACCTTTCAGCAGGTAATGGAGATTAAAGAAGGTGATGTTTTTCAGCTTAATATCTTTGATCAGCAATATCCTGTTTTGATTGATGGTAAAACACAATGGTTAGCAAATGCAGGTGTGGCAGGTGACAGGCAAGCAATAAAGATAATAAAAGGAGTGAATGACAATGGATGAGAAGCCAATGCAATCGACAGGTGCAGAAATATCGACAGATATGAATGATTTAAAATTCGTGGCAGATGTGCCTGTAAATCTTCATGTGGAGTTAGGCAATGCCACGCTCACTATTGGTGAGTTGATGCAATGTAGTAGTGGATCAGTCATTACATTAAACAAGCGTATTGGTGAGCCTTTTTTGATTACTTTAAATGGCCGGCCAGTGGCAGAAGGTGAAGTTGTGGAAGATGGTGCAAATTTAGGGGTGAAAATCACCAATGTATTGCATACAGGTGATTTAAAAGATGTGACAACGGAATAGGAGTGAGAATGAAAAAAGTACATACTATAATAATTGCTGTAGTGATTATGGCCTGCACTGGGCCTGTAATGGCTCAAACGATTAATCCTGCGCCAGCGACTAAAAATTCACAGCCGGAATTTCAGAAAAGTGCACCGGAGCTTGTTAGTGCTCAGCCGGTTAAGCAGGTAGCCAATATGCCGTTTCCAAAAAAATCAATCGCTGCTTCAACAAAAAGTGTATTTCAAAAAAGTACAAAAGCGATGTCGGGTGATCAATATAAACATACATTGAAATGGGCCATTGGCCTGTCATTTTTACTCACATTTGTACTGACACTATTATACATGAAGCGAAAAGGTGTGGGAGGATTTGGTCGAGGCAAAGGAAAGTGCTTGTTGCGAGTGGTTCAGAGTATGGCTATCCATCAAAAACAGCGTATTTCCATTATTGAAGCCGATGGTGAGCGTATGGTGATTGGCATTAGTAATGATCGAATGACATTACTGTCAAAGCGATCCATGCGAGATGAGGCGGTTCATAGTATTGCACCTGTATTTGAAAGTGAAGTCATTCAAGCGGAGTCAGAGGTTGAAAAAGACGTTAATGTGTCGAACGTTACTAATACCAGTCAAAAATCATCATTTGCATCGATGGATAAGGCGGCGGCAAATATCGTTGATCCAATAAATATTAGTTCTGATCGTACAGCAGGGTCCTCATCGGTTGAAAAGCAAATTGAGGATCGAATTAAAAATTTAAAAAAGTTTTTAATTAATTAAAAAAGAGAGTTCGTGTGCATAGAATGCATTTTATAAAAACAAATTCAGGATTGTTGAAAAATATCCATTCACTGCCATGGCGTGAAATAGCTATAGGCATTGCAATGCTTATCGTTGCATTGATCGATATGAATGCCATGGCACAAAGTGCTGGGCCTTCATTGTCATTAAATATCAATACAGGGAATGGTGCAGGTGAAATATCATCTGCGGTAAAGATCCTGATATTTATGACATTGCTTAGTTTGGCCCCTGCGGTATTGGTGACAATGACGTGCTTTACGCGTATCATCGTCGTGTTTTCATTTATTCGCCAAGCCATTGGAATTCATCAATCCCCTCCCAATCAAGTGCTTATTGGCTTAGCTTTATTTTTGACTATGTTTATTATGACACCCGTATTTAGTGAAATAAATGAGACAGCGATAAAGCCATATCAGGAAGATAAAATTGAACAAAGCGAGGCGATTGATTTAGCTATGGCACCGATTCGCAAGTTTATGTATGCACAAACGCATGAAAAAGATTTAGAGCTCATGTTAACTTTAAGTAAAAAGGATCGCCCCAAGTCATTTGATGATTTGTCAAATATGATTCTCATTCCATCGTTTATATTGAGTGAATTAAAAACTGCCTTTGAAATCGGTTTTATAATTTATATTCCATTTGTATTAGTGGACATGCTGGTAGCAATGGTGTTGCTAACAATGGGTATGATGGTATTACCGCCAGTGCTTATTTCGCTGCCATTTAAATTGATGCTCTTTGTTTTGGTGGATGGATGGGATTTATTAATTGGCTCACTTGTAAGGAGTTTTTCATGACACCTGACCTAGCAATATCGATTGGCAAGGATGCTATTTTTACATTATTGACAACGGCTGCACCTATTTTGGCCATTGGTTTTGTTGTTGGGCTAACGGTGAGTTTAATACAAGCAGTGATGCAACTTCATGAAATTACAATTGTATTTGTGCCGAAGATGGTAGCCATTGGTTTTGCATTAGTGTTTTTTGCAAGCTGGATGTTGGCACGATTGTCCACCTTTACCGTGACATTGTTTAACAGTATTCCTGGAATGGTTAGCCAATGACAAATATTGAGAGCTATATTAACAGCGCTATATTGATAGTACTGATAAGCATTCGATTTGGAAGCTTAATTATGGCATCTCCTATTTTTAGCGGTCGGGCAATTCCTGTGCATGTAAAAGTAATATTGTCATTATCTATTGGTTTTTTACTTCACTCACATGTGGCGATGGTATCAATTAATATCTGGTCCTCCACAATTGAAATAATGATGGCGATTGTTTTTGAAGTAATTATTGGTTCATTTATGGGGTTTACTGTTCATCTGCTATTTTTAGCAGTTACACTGGCTTTTGAAATTGCAGGGATGCAGATGGGATTTGCAATTGCCCGTATTTTTGATCCAGAAAATAATCAGCAAATTTCAGTGCTATCGAAGTTTATTCTAATTATCGCAGTTTTTTTCTTTTTTAGCATGAATTTTCATCACTATTTGATGGTGTCTATTTTATATAGTTATGAAAAAATGCCTATTGGAATGTTTAACTTTTTTGATAGTCCAATTATTGAAAATCTGATCAATTTTTTATCGACTAGCTTTGAAGTGGCGGTGCGAATTGCCACGCCAATTATTATAACGATATTAGCGATACAATTAGTCATGGGTGTGATTTCAAAAACTGCACCACAGATGAATATGTTTTTTAATATCGCATTTAGTATTAATTTGAGCCTGGGTTTAATTATGGTCATGACTTTGTTGCCAAGAGTGCGCTATTTTTTTGAATCAGTGGGAAGTAATTTAACGCATCATATCTTTGGGTTAATTTAATATGGCTGACGAACAAAAAAATGATTCGCAGGAGAAAACCGAGGAACCTACTCAGAGGCAGCTGGAAAAGTTTCGTGAGGAAGGTCAGGTTGCAAAAAGTCAAGAAATCACATCGATGTTTGGTTTTATTGCCGCTATTGCAGGGTTTTATTTTGCAGGAAAAAATATTTTGGAATCAGTGGTTACATGTACACAAACAGCATTAATATCAGCTGACTTTGATACTATGTCAGATGCGGTGTCGCGACTTAGCAGTAGTGCGCAGGATGCATTTATTAGCCTCATGCCTGTATTGGGTTTGATGTTTGTGACAGCGATTTTAGCAGGATCCACACAAACGAAATTTTTAGTTACATTGAAAGCATTAAAACCAAAAGCAGATAAGATTAGCCCATTGGGGGGGATTAAACGGCTTTTTTCAAGCCAATCTGCGGTTAATTTTATAAAAAATGCATTAAAAGCAGGTGTCATTGGGTGGATTTTATACCGGGTGATCTCCAATCGATTTGATGAAATTATTAATATTAGTCAGATAGCAGTATATGATCAATTTATCTATATTTTTAAACTTATTGCGAGTATTTTTTTAATTACAGTGATTTTTTTATTCGTTGTATCTGTATTTGATTATCTCTATCAATATCACAGTGTTCGGAAAAAAATGAAAATGAGCAAGCAGGACATTAAAGAAGAAATGAAACAAACGCATGTGCCTGAAGGTGTGCGTGCAAAGCTAAAGCAAGTGCAGCATGAACGCGCGAGAAGGGAAATTGAAACACAAGTGCCCAATGCAGATGTGGTTATTACCAACCCCACTCACTTTGCTGTCGCACTACAATATGTTCGGGGGCAACATAGTGCACCAAAGGTTTTGGCAAAGGGCGCTGACTTGCTTGCCCAAAGAATTCGCGAGTTGGCAAAAGATAATGAAATAGTGATTTATGAAGAGCCACCATTAGCGCGTGCACTTTATAAGCGAGTAAAAGTGGGCAAAGAAATACCGATTGATTTGTTCAAGGCAGTCGCAAAGGTGTTGGCCTATGTGTATAAATTGAAGAAAATAAAACCAGCAATAAAGGCAGTTAATACATGATAAAACAAATATTTAATAAAGATATTATTTTAGCATTAGCCATTGTTGGTATTTTGTTTGTCATGATCATTCCATTGCCGCCATTTGCATTGGATATTTTTCTAGTTCTATCTATTACTATTGCATTGCTAATTATGCTGATATCCATTTATGCGGTAAAGCCATTGGACTTCTCTGTATTTCCTACCATATTGCTATTTGTTACTATGTTTCGTTTAGCGCTAAATATTGCAAGTACGCGTTTGATTTTATTGCATGGCGCTGATGGTGAAAATGCAGCAGGTACTGTCATTAGCTCATTTGGAGATTTTGTTGTGGGTGGAAATTATGTTGTTGGTTTCATTGTATTTGTGATTCTTGTGATCATTAATTTTATTGTGATCACAAAGGGTGCGGGTCGTATTTCAGAGGTGGCCGCGCGATTTACATTGGATGCCATGCCCGGCAAACAGCTGGCTATTGATGCAGATTTAAATGCAGGTATTATTTCCGATATTGAAGCAAAAACCAGGCGAAAATCAATTGAACAGGAATCCGATTTCTATGGTGCAATGGATGGTGCGAGTAAATTTGTTCGCGGTGATGCCATTGCCGGGTTGTTGATTACAATTATTAATATTTTAGCGGGTTTTATTATCGGTATTGTTCAAAATGATATGACATTTCTCGATGCCCTTAAGGTATATACCTTGTTGACAGTGGGTGATGGTTTAGTGACACAAATTCCTGCATTGATTGTGTCTACATCATCAGGTGTTGTAGTGACAAAAGTGGTTCGAGATACGAGTTTGCAGGAAAGCATTGCTAGCCAAATGTTTCAACGTTATAAACCTATGGGCATTGTGGCTGGATTGTTATTTATGTTGGGGATTATTCCCGGTCTTCCAACCATTCCATTTTTTATGATTGGTATTATACTGGGCGTGTATGCGTGGCAAGGCAGTCAAGGTAAGAAAAAAGAAGAGCAATCTAAAGAGTTGGCAGAGTCAACGCATCAGGCAGATGTTGCAGAAATGCCAGGGGATGCGGACAATGTACTTCCTGCACTTGATATTTTACGATTGGAAGTGGGGTATGATTTAATTCCCATGGTTGATCAACGTGTGGGCGGAACCTTTTTAGCGCGAATTTTATCAATTCGTAAACAATTTGCTCAGGAAATGGGTGTAATTGTACCATCCGTGCATATTTGTGATAATTTACGGCTTAAATCCAATGAGTATCAACTATTGTTGAAAGGTGCAAAAGTAGGTGGTGGTGATTTATTGCCGCATCATTGTTTAGCCATGAGTCCAGGCATGACAACTCGTAAAATTGACGGCATTGAAACGCAAGATCCTACATTTGGGTTGCCAGCGATTTGGATCCCCGAGGAGAAAAAAGAAGAAGCCATTGTTGCCGGGTATACGGTGGTGGATTTAGCAAGTGTAATGGCCACACATTTAACAGAAGTTATTCGAAAAAATCTGCATAATATTTTAAATAGGCAGGATTTACAGGCATTAATCGATCAATTCAAAGAGCAATATCCAAAAGTAGTATCTGAACTTATTCCAGAGCTTCTTCCGTTTGGTGTTGTATTGCGAGTGCTTCAAAATTTACTAAAAGAAGATGTACCGATTAGGGATTTACTCACAATATTTGAAACCTTGGCAGATGTAGCGCCAAGCATCAAAGATGCGGATACATTGACCGAACATGTACGTGTGGCACTTGGGCGATCCATTACACAATTATATATGCAGCCAAATGGAAGTTTAGATGCACTTTGTTTGGAAAAAAGTTTAGAGGAAAAATTAGCTGCGAGTATTCACGCTCATCAGGGAATTTCCCAACTGATTATTGACCCCAATATGGCAAAAGCAATTATAGAAAGTATTGGCAGTGCAATGGAGCGAAATATGAACTCTGCTGTTCCGCCGGTTGTGTTAACATCACAGATTATGCGACCGCATTTACGAAAATTATTGGAAAAATTTATTCCAAATTTATCGGTATTATCACATGGCGAAGTAGCAGGGTATGCATCAGTAAAAACATTATCCATGATTGGAGGATAGCATGAGAATAAAAAAATATATAGTATCATCGATGTCACAAGCAGTGACTCAGATTAAATCAGAATTGGGACCCAATGCCGTGATATTATCATCAAAGCGAATAAAGTCCAAAGGACTGATCAGCAAATTGGGTGGTCCAGGCACTATTGAAGTAACTGCCGCTGTGGATGTTGTTGGAAAGCGAGTAGCGGATGATGGTATTACTCCTCAGGCCAGGCCAAAATTATCAAAGGTATTGGATAATTTAACGGGCGAGCATTTTAAGCCCATTCACGATCAGCTTGGTCAAATGCAGCAGCAATTGGATACAATTTCTGATAGCGTTGAAACATCCAGCGCTTTGTTTGAAGAAATTTCACAGCTAAAGGAATTGATCTCTCATGTGAGTGCAACGGAGAAGAAGGCAGACCAGAAACCATCCACTAAAGTGATCGATGATATTGTCAATCGATTGCTATGGCATCGAATGGATAGCCAGTTAGTGGGCAAGCTAGTCGATGATGTGATGGATCAACGTGTCGATTTTAATATTTATGAAAATGTCCGGGATAATATTGCAAAGCTTATTTTTGATCGGCTTCCAGAAACAAAACCCATTGATATTGAAGCAGGTAAGCAGTTTATCGGTGCAGTGATTGGGCCAACAGGTGCGGGAAAAACAACCACATTGGTGAAACTCGCGAGTGAATTTGTGTTGGAAAGAAAAGCATCCATTGCTTTTATTAATTTGGATCAATTCCGTATTGGCGCGCAGGAACAGCTAAAGCATTATGCGGATATTTTAGGATGTCCATGTGTATCCGTATCCAACAAGCAGGAATTAAATAAAGCTATTGAAGAGCTTAGTGATATGGATGTTATTTTAATTGATACTACGGGTAGATCGTTTAATGATAGACGTCATTTGGCTGATTTAGGACATATTTTATCCTTAGATGTACCGGTGGTTAAGCATTTGGTGATGCCTGCCAATACTCAGGAACCAGAAACCTCTGAGATTATCAATCGATATGATTTGGTTGGTATTGATCGTATTATCATATCCAAACTCGATGAAGCTGTAAGTTTTGGAACACTTGTGAATACAACTATTAAATCCAATTTACCATTGGCCTATTTTACAGTGGGTCAACAGGTGCCAGATGATTTGGAGCATGCGAGCAAAGAGCGCATTGTGGATTGTCTATTTAACTATTCAGGGGATTTTAATTATTCAGATCAATTGCGAAAACGCAGTAATTATAATATGGATACAACCGCAATTAACTCCAAGGAGCTACCCATATGATATCAGTGGACCAGGCAATGAACCTTCGCGATCGAATGCAATCGCAGCTTCAATCCAATGGGCCAGTGATGCTTTCCTTTGTGAGTGGCAAAGGTGGTGTTGGCAAGTCAAGCATTGTGCTGAATTTAGGGTTAAGTTTGGGAGCTTTAGGTAAAAAAGTATTATTGGTGGATATGGATTTACATACGGGATTATTGGATATGTTGTCTGGAATAGATATTCGACATAATTTGCTACATGTATTAAAAGAAGATTATGAGATGCCAGCAATTGTGCAATGCGTGTCACCCAATGTGGATTTAATTGCATCGACAATGAACAGTATTCGCCTATCAAGTGCAACAGAGGATGAGTTGGAATATATTTTTTTAGGCATTGAACGCCTGGCTAGGCTGTATGACGTGGTTCTTATTGACACATCTGCGGGGGTTGGTGCGCATCAACGGTTTGCAATTTCTCAAACTAATAGTACTATACTAATTATTAATCCGGACCCATCCGTATTAGCGGGATCATATTCATTTTTACGTGAAATAGAGCTGCGTTTTCCGGAAAAAAATTATGCGTTTATTGTTAATAAAGTAAACGATGTGAAAGAAGCGCATATGATTAAATCACGATTTACAGGTATGTGTAAAACATATTTACAACGATTGCCTGCATATATTGGGATGATTCCAACGGATAATTATGTCAGTGAGTCGTTTAATAGACAAACACCCTGTTTTTCAATGTATCCTAAGTCTAGCGCTTCACGATCATTTGAATCCATTGCTGCCATGCTATCGGGTGTAAAAGTGAGGCAAAAAAGTTGGTTGGAAGAAAAAATGCATGGTTTGTTTGAAAAAGGAAAAAAAGCAACGCACCATATAAATATTGGGGTATAGGCTATGTCCTGTGGTGAAAAAAAATATGAAAATACAGTGATGTGTGCATCTATGGACGCAAGGGATAAGCGTATCTTGGATAATGCGCAATTGGTCAAATGGATTGTTCGGCGTATTGTAGAAAATTTGCCACCGCATATTCAAGAAGAGGATTTGCTACAAGTGGGGTATTTGGGTTTAATTGATGCAGCGGATCGTTTTTCAGAGGGCAGTGATAGCGAATTTCGTGCCTATGCCACATGCCGGATACGCGGTCAAATTATGGATGATCTTAGAAAACGCGATATTCTAACCCGATCCATGAGAGATCGTGTGGATAAGCTAAAGAAGGCCAAACGTGAATTACAACATGAGTTAATGCGCGACCCATCGCCTGAGGAAGTATCCCGTCGGCTCGATATTTCAATGGATGATTTTTATCAGTTGGAATGTGAGGCACGTGCTGAAGCGCTAATTAGCATGGAAGATATTATTTGCAAGGTAGCGGGTGTCAATCAATACGTGCTGGAAAAAATGGGAAAAAATGATTTGGATCCAGAGGTAGAAACACAAATTGTAGAGGTGCGAAATATTTTAGTTGATGAAATCGACAAATTATCTGACAAAGAGCGTATGGTCGTATCGCTGTACTATTATGATGAAATCACATTGCGTGAAATCGGGGAAGTACTCGGTGTGACAGAATCACGTATTTCGCAAGTACATGCGCAGGCGATTATAAAGTTAGAGCGACGGCTAAAAACATCATTGGATAGCTCGATGTAGAAGAGGATAATAGTGAGTTTGCCAATCAGTACATGCATTATCACAAAAAATGAAGAGAATTATATTGCTGATTGTCTGCAAAGTATATCTGCAATTAGCCGTGAAATGATTGTTGTGGATACAGGGTCAACGGATAATACTGTAGCAATAGCAAAAGAAAATGGGGCGCAGGTATTCCATGATGAATGGGATGACGATTTTGCAAAAGCAAAAAATAAAGCCCTGTCATATGCACGTCAACCATGGATACTATCGATAGATGCCGATGAAATTATTTTAGAATGTGATATTGAATCAATTAAGCATAGTATTGAATTAAAACAGCCATCATTAATTACAATGATTCAAACAAGCTACTCCTATGATCATAATTCCGTATATTGGAAACCCAATCAGTTGAATATTTCGCAATTTAATAAGTACCCAGGATTTATTGAATCACGATTGGTTCGTTTGTTTCCAAATCATCCAGACTTGCGTTTTGTGGGGTGCGTGCATGAAAATATTGAACCCAGTCAATGCGACTGGGGCATATATAATAGTGATATTCGCATTCATCATTATGGATTTTTAAAACCAGCTGCTGCAATGAATGAGAAAAAATATTTATATGCAACATTGGCGCAGAAAAAAATGAATCTTAATGTGTTGGATCCAAAAGCAGCCTATGAAGCGGGTACACAATGGTGGGAGCTTGGCAGTCTAATCAATGCGAGGGCTGCATTTGCACAAGCAAATGCATTAAATGCAAAGCATGCGCATACATTGTTTGCATTGGGTTCCATTGAATATGCACTTCATAATTATGATCAGGCCTTAAATTATTTTCAAGAACTGCTCGCCATAGGCAATAAAAATATTTTTGCCATGATGGGTCTTTCGGATGTGTATGATGCATTGGGAAATAAAGAAAAAACAAAGGAAATGCTCGAGCATGCGCAAGAATTATCACCGGATCATCCAATGTTGTGCCAGCGATTGGGTCTTTTTTACCGTGATATGAATCAATTTGAAAAAGCCCTTCACTATTTAAATAGGGCTGCAATATATATGAAAGAATCCCATCGTATATTTTATCAGATTGGGATGACATGCTTGGATCTGAAGGATTTCAGTCATGCGCGGAATGCATTTATAGAGTGTTTAAAACTAATTAACGGTGATGTGGATGTGAAAAAAGAGATCAAAAAATGCTATCGCGGACATCATTTACCAATACACTATTATTCAGAGGTTATAGATATATATGAACAATGTAGAGATTAGCTTATGCATAATTGCAAGAGATGAATCCGATTGTATTGCAAAATGCATACAGAGTGTATTGCCCATTGTTTCGGAAGTAATTGTTGTGGATACAGGGTCTGTGGATAATACAAAAGATATTGTACTATCAGTATATCCAGAAGCCAAAATTATTTCTATTCCTTGGCCAAATGACTTTGCAAAAGCGCGTAATATCTCACTATCCTATGCAACATGTCCATGGATTTTAGTGCTGGACGCAGATGAGGTAATTGCTAAATCAGATTTAAAGGCAATTAAACTGTTGGTTGCGCAGGATAGGCACCCAATGTATATGCTCATACAAACAACTTATCAGGATGCATCAGCAATTATTGATTGGGAGCCAAATCATTTAAATGAACCAGAGTCCTATGGGTATCCGGGTTATTTTGAATCAGCATTAACACGGTTGTTTAAACGGTCAACTGATATTCAATTTCATGGTGTCGTGCATGAGCATGCCACGCATCGACTCGACCACATTCAGCCTATCAAGGCCCATGTACGGATTCATCATTATGGAAAATATATTTCTCATGCACGCAATCAAAAAAAAGAGGAGCGCTATTTAAACTTGGGCTATATTAAATGCGATCAAGATCCAAAAAATATGATGGCACATTATGAGTTAGCCGTGCAATTATGGTCGTTAGGGTATTTGGATAAGGCGATGGAGAAGATTAAACATTGTTTGCACATAAATCCAAATTATATCAATGCATTGCTTGCGGGTGCGAACATTGCTATCAAACAATATCAATATGCCGATGCATTATCCTATTTTATGCGTGTATTGGACATAGATTCTAGCAATAAAAATGTGTATCAATATTTGCCCAGTGTATTATTGGAAATGAATGATCTGGCATTAGCGGGCAAGGTGTTGAAACAGGCATTTCAAATATGTGGTCAATTACCGCCATTATTGGTGAATCAGGCTGTATTATGTTTGCGAAAAAATCGTTTTTTTGATGCCATTATGTATTGCAATGATGCACTTAAGATAAATTCAAATGAAGCGCTCGCTCATTTTAATATGGGATTGGCCTATTTTCATATCGATGATATGATTGCTGCAAAAGCGGCATTTATAAAGAGCGAATCATATATGGAAACAGAGATTATGGCGGCTAGAAAATTGGGTGAAATTGCATTAAAAGAGTATGACTGGGAAATGGCATTGACTAAATTGGAATACGTAATGCAAAAAAAAGAAATGGATGACGATCTTTTATTGCATTGTACTATTGCGAGTATTAAATCAAATAAGAATGACAAGGCAATACAGTATTGCCAACAAATAAATGGCGCTCTATTTACTAATAAACAACAACATGATGCATATCAGTGGTGCCAACAACAGTTAATTGAATTAAAGGAGCAATCGCATGATAGAACAAATGAGATTAGCTGAGATCATATTCGTCAATGGATATATTCCCCGTTATGTTCATGAGAGCCAAGGTTGGATAAATGAATATGTAAATAGCAATAAAGCGGTATTATCCTATGATCAAGAAAGCTATTATTTGCATGCAAGTACGGATTATCAGAAAGAGCTCAATGATATCTTTGATAATGAGATTAAATTTCATTTGGTTTCAGATAATGTATGGAAAATTGATGGTATTTCAAGTTGGAATGAACTCTTTATGATGCTTAACCTAGGAGTTGTGTCAGGGTTTATCAGCGATTCTATTTCTATTGAGATAGACGATGTATTGCAGCAAGCATTTTCAGTAGATGTATCCGATGAAAATGCAGCCAATGCATTGGTTATAGAGCTTGAAGGTCAGTTGGGGCAAATAAAGCAACAAGCCATTGCCCTTAATTTGATTGGTAAATTAGTGCAAGCAAAAGATGTGAGGAAAGCATCGGAATTTTTTAGAAATGCAATTGAATTATTGCCTCAGTATAGTGAGGTCTACTCCAATTTTGGTGCATTATTATGGCAAAATGAAGTCAAGGATGAGGCTGTTCAGTTATTTACAGAGGCTGTGCTGAAAAATCCATGGAATGATATTGCATGGTTAAACTTTTTTGATGTGGGTTATGAAATGGGATTATTTAGTGATATGTGCAATATCATCGATTATGTGAGGCAACATTTTGATGCACATAATGATGTATTAACACTTCATCATGCCATATGCTTAAATAAATTAGGCAAATATGATGCAGCAAAAAGAGAGCTGGATGATTATTTGTTGCAATATCCAGACGACTCAGAAGCCAAGCTGATTTTACAGGATGTAGAGAAAATGCGTGTGCAAAATAATCAACCCCTGGGTTCTATGTAAGAATATGAAATGAGATTGTTCCAAAATACTCATCTGTGGTATTTTTGCGTCTCTTCGAAATGCTTATTTTTCAATAAATTAAAATAGAACTATTAAGGAGCAATAACCATGGCGCGTATTGTATTTTGGCATACAGGCATGGAAATTTCAGGTCATTCGCTTGAGATGCAACCCTTAGGTGGTACGGAATCTGCACTGATTTATATGGCCAAAGCATTGGTTTTGTGTGGTCATCATATATCCATATATACCAATGTAAATGGTGCGCATCAATCAGATGGTGTTTATTTTTACCCGCTGCGGGATGCGGAATTGCATTTAAATAAACTGCCGGCAGATATATTGATTTGCCTTCGCCAAACACTACCTGCATTGGCCTTGCCCGCAAAATTTCATATTTATTTTTCACCTGATGCTTATGATCAACCCTTTGTAAACCGGGCCTTTACTGTGCGCATTGATCAGGATCCCTATGCGTTTGAAGCAGGGTTTTATTCATTGCGCTTTGCAAAGAAATGGTTTGATTTGATTTTTTGTGTAGGGCATTGGCAAGCTAAAACCTTTATGGATCGATTTCATATTCCTGAAGAGAGGTGCGTTGTTTGTGGCAATGGTGTGGATGTAAATTTATTCGATCACAATCCAGAGCTGAACAATCGACAGCCATCTATTATTTATGCAAGTACACCCTTTCGTGGACTAGATCATTTAATTCGTTTATTTCCGCAAATACAGGATAAAGTACCTAATGCAAGATGTGATGTGTATAGCGGCATGCAACTTTATGGCAGTTCAATACAAGAAGATGAATCGGAATTCGGGCATATTTATGCACAGGCGCGTCAATATCCATCTGTTCATATTCATGCACCGGTGTGTAAATTGGAATTAGCGCATGCAATGCAGCAGGCACGCGTGATGGCATATCCAAATACATTTGCAGAAACATTTTGCATTGCAGTATTAGAGGCGCAAGCCGCAGGCCTGCCAGTTATTACTACAGGGCTTGCAGGGTTGAATGAACGAATCTCTCATGAGAAAAATGGTTTTTTAATTCCAGGCCGGCCAGGTGATGTAAGATATGATGAGCAATTTGTTCAACATGTATGTCATTTAATGACAAATGACTCTATGTGGGAACTTCAGAGCCAAAAGGCCTTTGAGGCGAGTCGGCGTTGGGATTATAGCGTGCTTGCCAATGAATGGACGGATTATTTTAATACATTAAATTTATCAAAACGAGTGCCTCATAAAGCAGAACTATCTGTAACCGCACAGTCTACATCAGTATTAATCAATGGATACCCTAAAAAAGTAGAGATATCAGAGCGTATAATGCGACATTATTTAGCAGGGTATTTACGGGGATTTGAATTGCATCAAGCGGCATGTAAAATTGATAGTTAAGGCTCATTCTAAAAACTTCTATTTATCAACAGTTCTTTTTTTTATGGTAATTACTGAATACTAATGCCATCTTTTTGATACTCATTTAATTTATTTCTAAGTGTGCGTAAGCTAATCCCTAATGACTGGGCTGTATGTGTACGATTTCCCTCATGATGATTTAATGTTTGGAGTATTAACCGTCGCTCCATATCGCGAATAGGGATGATCTCAAATGAGTCTTCGGTATCAGAAGATATTTTAGTAATCGGCATTACAGGTGATGTTTGCGGAATATCAAGTGTTAAATCATTAGGTTCAATGATGTCATTTTCGCATAACATGGCGGCTCGAATAATTGTATTTTCAAGTTCTCGAATATTTCCCGGCCAATCATAATCATGAATGACTTGCTTTGCTTTTTCAGATAATACTAAATTTCTAGAAAGCATTTGGTATTTTTCTCGCTCTAAAAAGAATTGTGTTAAAGTGAGCACATCACTTTTTCGATCGCATAATGATGGAATATGAACAGGAATAACATGGAGTCGGTAATAGAGATCTTCTCGGAAAGTACCTTGCTCAACACATTTTTTTAAATCACGATTGGTGCTGGCAATAATGCGTGCTTTAAGTTGGATGGATTGTGTGCCGCCAACCGTATAATATTCTCTTTCCTGTAATACGCGTAGTAATTTGGCTTGCAAGCTTAAGTCCATTTCACTGATTTCATCTAAAAAAATAGTTCCATCTTTTGCCAGGGAAAATTTTCCAATGCGTGATTGCATGGCACCTGTAAATGCACCGCGTTCATGGCCAAATAACTCCGCTTCAAGTAAATTTTCAGGAATTGCTGCGCAATTAATTGCAATAAGTGGGCCTCTTGAGTGAGAGGATTGTTCATGAATATGTTTGGCTATAATTTCTTTGCCAGTGCCAGAGTTGCCACTGATTAATACAGTTACAGAACTGGTACAAACGCTCTTTAAAATCCGCAACATCTGTTGCATTTTTACACTATTTTTTAAGCTGGGCCATTCATTGGGTGCAATATAGCATTTTGGGGAGCTAGCTTCTTTATTGTTTTGCTGGTCGCTAAGTCCCTTATCCAGTGCATCACGTAAATCATCAGCGGAAAATGGTTTTAAGAGATAATCGACTGCACCTGCATTGATTGCTTGCCTGGCATCTCTGGCAGAGCCAGTTGCAGACATGACAATGGTTGGCGCTTTGGCTTCATATTTAATGAAATTGCTTAAGTCACCGCGTATGACAGCTTCATCGATAAGAATTAAATCATAATTTTGCTCGGGACTTGTTTTTAATGCCTGTGTGGATGCAGCAAAAAGAGGCGTATAGCCCAAACGATTCAAAAGTGCGGCAATGGCATTGGCCATGCTTTGTAGTGGTTCAACAATGAGTATTTTCGTCTGAACAATCACCTAGATTTATCTCCCCCTTGAAGCCATCCGATGTAATTTTTCAGAACATAATCACATTAAAGTAAAATGACAACAGACTATCGAATGATTTTTTTATTTTTTTTGTGGATATGAGATTAGAGGTAATTCGTTGAAGCTGTATCGAGATGTTTTTAAAGGAATAGCTGAAAAATAAATTGACAAATGCAGTGATTGTAAAGACTTGGTCGTACCCTTTAACGGGAGTGCCTATAAAGCGTCGATCTCCTGTATTTCCTGATAAATCCAATTCAGTTGTATGCTCGTAGGGTTTTATCTTTAGTGGATTTGCTGTTTTTTGAATATTTCCGAAAATTGTCTATTCCCAAGGGCAGTTCCTTAATAAATAGTGGTTGTGTGATTTAATTGATGCTTATGAGGAATGAAAATATTAATTTCAGGAAGTCCATCAATGGGTTCACTAATATCCACTGCGCCTTGATGAAATTGTGTGAGTTCATGAATGCGTGCAAAGTCACTAAATAATTGTGAATTTAAATTAATTTCATTGTTGATGTGTTCTTCAATTGTTAGGCAATTATAGGATTCAGTGAGCGATTTAAATTGAATGGTAAAATGTTTTGAAATATTATTTAAATCAATTGTAATTTCAGTGTGATCATCAATAATTGCTGATAAAAATAAAATACAGTGTACGGTGAGTTGGCGCAATAATGTTTTGTCCAGCCATATGGGTACGATTGACTGTGATTTATTTAATGTAAGTTCAATTTGACGTTGGCTCATGAGTGGATAACAATCTTCAATGCCTTGTAAAATAGGGTCAATGGGGGATGCGAGTTCCAGTTCCAGGCTCATTTCCTTATGAGATGTATGGTCGCTGATAATTTGTTTGATTTCAGATAGGGCACTTTCAATGCAGTGAAGCTCGCTGTTTTTTTCGTTGACGCTTGAATAGGATGATATACTAAGCTCAATGGCTCCTAAGGATCCTCGAATTCGTGATATCACAGAATCAAGTGCAGATCTAGCACATGCTAGCCCTTTTTCGCGATTGAAATGGTTCTTAAAAATGTGGTCCATGTGAGGGATATTTATTGGTTTGTTGGTCATTTTACTAACTCCAGTTGGCGTTTTGTTTTTAAGTAGGCTTCGTAATTTTTTGCAAATGAGCCAGAAAATCGGTCGTCATTTTCTGTACTTTTATTCCAGAATTGGCTGGCTTCATCATATTTTCCCTGTTTGCGATATGCTTCAATGAGAATAAACATCGTATCAACGGGCATTTGATATTTTATAAGTGTGGGTTTAAGGCGTTCAAAAAAAGCAGTGGCTTTAGAATATTGATTGGATTTAGCAAAGCTTTTAATTCCTAAATAAGCGGCATTATGTTTGCTTTCATGTTTTTTATCAGATGGAAAAAACTCAAGTGGTCCGATGATATCAAATAATACTTTGATCGATTCTTCATAACGTCCGGATTTATGCAGTGTTAGCGCATAATCAAATAGAAGCTCCTGTCGTTGCATTGCATTTGTTTCTAATGCAATGGCTGTCTGCAGTTTTTCGCTGGCTAATCCAAATTTACTTTCCATCAATGCAATGCGTCCAGTGATGGCAATGTAATCCTTATTGCTTATTACAATGTCATCTTTTGGAATTGTTTTTAATGCTGTTTTTGCAATATCAAGATTGCTGTTCTTAAGTGCTAAATTAGCCAATGTGAGTTGGATGGCATATTTCATTTCCAAGTCAATTGTGAATCGGTGAAGTAAACGAGTATACATGCGTTTGGCCCATCCATGTAGACCACTGTCAATGAATGCAGATGCTATGTGATAGACAAGTATGTGAGAATCATGTGAGAGTTGAATTTGTTCAGCATAACGTAAACAGAGTATAATAAATTCAATGGATGTATGTTGTTCTTTTGCGATGGGGTATAATTCATAGAGGGTTGCAACCAATAAATCATTGAGCCAGATGCTTGATTTATTTTTTTCTATATCGATTTGGAATGATTTATCCAGCAGTACAATGACTTTATTAAAGTTATCCTCATCATATAAAATGCGGCTCAATAATCGTATTCCAGCTAATCTCAATGATGATGGCATGGCAATGTCCACAATAGGCGATAATGTATTTTTAATGGTGGCAAAGCTTTTATGCTTATTTTCTAGAAAATCAATGCGATGCATGGCAATGAGTGCTGCCCAGTGAACATCGTGAGATGCGTATTTACGTGCTAGTCGCTTATATTGTTTTTTGATTTGAAAATAACTTTTATCGTTCAATGACTGGCATTGTATGATTCGATATGCAAATAATGGTGTAAATTTTCCAGGTAGCTTGATCAGTTCCTTAAATAATTCATGTGCTTTTTCATACTTGCCTATTTGAAATAAACTCTCCGCATAATAAATAGCGGATGTGCGTATTGCCGCATCTGTTTTTGATGGTGGTAATATAATATCAAGGTACTTTTCATACCATTTTATGCTTTCTTCATATTCATTTCGTTGAAACAGGGCATCGCCATATCGAGAAAGAATGCTGTGGGATACTTGCTCAGCAGTGGTTTGATTGGCGAGCATCCATAAATAGTCTTCTGCGCGTTTATAACGGCCATGGCGATAATAATTCTCCATAATCATGGTGCGCAATTGATTGGTATACTCCGCATGATGTAAATAATGTTTTTCCGTAATACGCATGAAACGTGTGGCAGCTTCATAATTTTTTGAGTTCATTAACGTGAGTGCATAATTGAACTCCAATGCCATTTTCAAACTGGGTGAGATTTTTCTCTGTTTTGCTTTTTTATATTGAATTTGTGCGTGGGTTAAATGCGAAGTGTTATCTTTCATCAGTGCTAAGCATAGATGGATATCGCCTAGCAATAAAAACATTTCAGGGTTTATGTGGGATGCATTGGAAATACGGTTGGATAATGTATGTATTGCTTGATGGTAAATGGATTCATATTTGGCCTGAGATGAATATTCAAAATGCGTTAAGTTGGCAGCGCTTAATACTTGCTGAGGGTAAGAATATGCCCAGGGTGATATGGTGGTATTGGTTTTGGGGTATGCTTTTAACAGCCAGGAATCTTTGTCTATAGGGATTATACCTAGCTTGGGAGCGATGTTTGACTGAGCACTAAATAGAGCAACCGAACGTGCATTAGATATTGTATGAATTAAAATCATAGCGAAGATTAAAAAAATAAGTGGATATCGTTTTTTCATAGAATATTGCCTTAAAAATTTCTTTCATTTTATTATGCGCAGATTGCAATGCGAACATACAGTATGCAAAATAGTTGCCAAAATTTTTATGTGCGATTTAGAGGGATAGTTTGATGAAATATCAATGAGTTAGGCGGCATTGGTGAAAAGTGCATGCATTAATAGCGCGTGAATATGTGAGTTTGCGCTAGGCAAAAGCGAGAGTCGATGGCACTTTTTTCCTAGTTGAAGAATGAATCAATTAAATGCTGTCCGGCTAACATGTTGAAAAGTAAAAGGAAAATAGATATGATAATTGGCATGAAAATTGCTTAACAACTGGGATAGGACTGTTTGCGATTTGGAGGTATTTATGAGTACGGGAATTTATTCAGCAGTAACTGGTATGAAGTCAAAGGAGCGGGAGCTCGAGGCTGTTTCTCATAATATTGCAAATGCATCCACTGCAGGCTTTAAGGAAGTGGGTATGGTGTTTGAGGCGGTCATGTCCAGACAGGAAAAAAATGGACAAACGGATACAATGATTATGCCATTTAATTCTTCTGAGGAGATGTTTGTCAATCATGAGCAAGGTGCGTCTCAGCAAACAGGGGGTGACTTAGATTTAGCGATTCAAGGGGAAGGTTTCTTTGTTGTTCAAACTGAGCAAGGCCTTCGTTTTACGCGGAATGGGCGTTTTAAATTAAATGACTCTGGTCAAGTTGTAACCACACAGGGGCATATGGTTTCTGCAAAATCTGGGCAGCTTGTTGTGGACGGGGCATCTGTGCAGGTGTCAGAGGATGGCGCTCTAATGGTTGATAATGAAGAGCAGGGTGGTTTTCGTATTGTACGTTTTAATGAAGAATCCGCATTGGAGCCCGTAGGTAATGGGTTGTTTAAGGCGCCGGAATCTGCAGGTATGCAGGATTTTAATACGCCTCAGGTTATGCAAGGAATGTTTGAACAGTCCAATGTTAATGTGGTTAAGAACTTAATGAAATTAATTAAGTCGTCGCATGCCATGGAGTCCTATCAACGATCAATTGTGATAATGAGCAAAATTGAAGAAAAAGTCATTAATGATGCAGGTAAAATGACCTAACTGAAGGGATAAACAATGAGCTATAAAGCACTTCAAACAGCTGTTACAGGGATGTCCGTTCAGGAAAGACGTATTTCAGGCATTGCGGATAATTTAGCAAATGTAAATACAACGGGTTTTAAAAAGGGTCGTATGGATTTTACGGATTTAATGTATGAACAGATTAAATCCCCAGGTTCAAAAAATTCAACAGAGACAATAAGCCCTGTAGGTATTCAAATTGGGCATGGTGCAAGGCTTCAATCCGCGTATAAGGATTTTTCACAAGGTCAATATAGCCAAACAGGACGTAATTTAGATGTGGCTATTGAGGGTAAGGGCTTTGTAAAAGTGACATTGGATGATGGTAGTATTGCATATACTCGCGACTGCTCGTTTAAAACAGATGCGGATGGTAATTTGGTAACGCCAACAGGGTATAAAGTGGAACCTAATATTACTGTACCAGAAACAGCTGAAAATGTGATTGTTGGAACCGATGGGATTGTGACAGTGAGTATTGCAGGAGAAACATCGGTTACTGAGTTAGGGACTGTGCAATTGGCATTGTTTTCAAATCCATCGGGATTAAAATATTTAGGTAAGGGATTATATCAGGAGAGTGATGCGTCGGGATCTGCCACGGATACATCGCCAGGGCAAGAGGGTGCTGGGACTTTGTTGCAAGGGTATTTGGAGAGTTCAAATGTCAATGTGGCTGAAGAATTAATTAATATGGTGATTGCGCAGCGAACATATGAAGCCAACTCACGTGTGATTCAAACAACCAGTGAAATGATGCGTCAAACAAATAATGTTGGATAGGACATGCAAATAAAACATTTACATGCATATTATATTATTTTTTGTATAGCGATAATGGGGATGTTACCCATGTCATTGTCTGCAAGTCAGTCAAAAATTGTCTGGTTATCACAGGTGGCCTATCAACATGAAATTCGAATTAAGGATTTGGTGGATTTGCAGCATACAGATGGGCAGTTCTTGGATAATTATGGTGATATTTTAGTGTCAAAACGGCAGATGAAATCGATTGATACATCGGTGCTTTCAATGATTTTAGAACGCAATGGCCTTGATTTGTCGCAGCATTATATTAAAAACAAAGGCCATATTTTAATTGTCGGTGGGGTAGTGTCAAGCGTATGCGAGGGTCGTATCAAAGAGAAAATACAGCAAGCAATTGTGGATAAGTATCATGTAAAAGAAACAGATATTGATTTAAATATTCACTCAATAGCGGGCTCCTGCCATATTGTATCATCCGTGAATATATCATCTGTTCATTTGGGTAATGATGTGGATATCAAATTAGAGCCATCGGTACATTATGGAAAATCACATCAAATAAGCGCACGTGCGGATATTGCAATTCAAGTGCCGGTGGTGATTGCAAAGAAAATTATTGCAAAGAATACATTAATAAAAAAATCCAATCTTATGTTGGAAAGACGAGAAATTAAATCCGATGCGCAGCTGGCATATCGTCGCCTTTCAGATTTTGAAACCAGTAATATGGTTGCATCAATGTCAATTTCTCAGGGGCAGATGATTGTAAAAAAGATGTTGTCGTCAGGTATTATTTTAAAAAAAGGGGACCTGATTACAATGATTACGAAGCAATCAGGGTTGCAGATTCATGCGGTCGGACGCCTACTTGCAGATGCGGGATTGGGGCAAACCGTCATGGTTGAAAATATTGATTCAAAGAAGCAAGTCATTGGTCGAGTACTGGATATAAAACATGTAGAGGTGGTCGTACAATGATGAAATTGATGAAATTGCAGACATATATTATGGGAGTCATGGTAATAATTGCTATCAGTATGATGGCTTGTGCAGCTAAAAAAGGGCTGGATCATACTGTATTGAATGTCAATGACAGTTCACCGGATCAATCGGATTTTTTTAATGAGAAACAAGTAAAAGATGTGAGTGCTTTTCGCGAAGGGCATACAGGGTCCTTATGGGTGGACTCCTATAATAGTAATTTATACGCCAATATGCATCGTGCTTCAAAAATTGGTGATACAGTAACGGTTATTATTTCCGAACAAGCAAGTGGTGCAAGCGATACAAAGACCAACACCAAGCGCAAGTCAGAAGTGGGCGCTAGTGTGGATAGTTTGGGCGGCTTAATGTCCAAATTACAGGGAATATTTTCCGGTCTAAATCCTGCAAATTTATTCTCTGCAAAAACAGAAAATAAATTTGATGGTCAAGGAAAGATAAATACCAAGGGACAGTTATTTGCACAGATTACATGTCGAGTAACAGAGCGAATGAATAATGGCAACTTAGTCATCAAAGGTGAAAAACGAATTAAGGTATATGATGAAGAGCAGCGCCTTGTCCTCGAAGGTATGATTCGTCCTTATGATATTACACCCAATAACACGGTTAGCTCTTTGCATGTTGCGGATGCACGTATTTCATTTACAGGGTTTGGTGTGATTGCAGAACGACAAAAACCAGGGTGGCTAACGCGAATTTTAGATTATGTATGGCCGTTTTAAGTAATGATTTTTCTGAAGTGATTGTTTTGAATACGCCTATGAGAGGGATGCATGCAGCTAAGAAAAAAATATATTAATAAGATTGCGGTGATATGCATTAGCATATGTCTAATATCTTGTATGGCTCATGCTGCGCGCGTAAAAGATATTGCCAACTTTAGAGGGGTCAGGTCCAACCAATTGATTGGTTATGGATTAGTTGTTGGTCTTGATGGCTCTGGGGATAGTACATCATCAGATGTCATGCGGCGATCTTTGGGCGAGATGTTATCAAAAATGGGCGTGGGCATTGATCCTAAAAATATTAAATCAAAAAATGTGGCAGGTGTCATGGTGACTGCTAATTTACCACCATTTTCAAAAGCAGGTTCTCGCATTAATGTGCTGATATCATCGATTGGTGATGCAACATCACTTCGGGGTGGAACATTAATAATGACGCCATTAAAAGCGGCCAATCAGGATGTGTATGCGGTGGCGCAGGGGCCGGTGACTGTGGGTGGATATGCTGAAACAGCAGGTGCAGAACAGCAAAAGCAAGGACATCCCACAGTGGGTAAAATCCTAAATGGTGCGATTGTCGAGCGTGAAGTAGAATTTGGTTTTGAAAAAATGGATCGATTGGAATTGGCATTAAATGAACCTGATTTTACCACTGCTACGCGATTACGTGATCGAATTAATCAATTTTTAGAAGGTAAGTATGCAAAAACTACGGATTCTGGATCTGTTCGAATTAAAGTACCCAGGCGATATCGTAAAAATATTGTAAGCTTAACTGCACAAGTGGAAGCCTTGGAAATTAAGCCGGATATTAAGGCGCGTGTCATTGTTAATGAACGTACTGGTACCATTGTAATGGGTGAAAATGTTCGAGTGTCTACGGTTGCGGTGGCGCAAGGAAATTTAAGCGTTACTATTTCACAGGATTATACTGTCTCGCAACCCAATGGATTTTCTTTGGGTGAAACCATGACAGTGCCAGATACGTCTTTGCTTGTTGAAGAAGAGGATCCAAAAAAATTAATGATTGTACCTGAAGGCGTGAATATCGGTGATGTGGTTCGTGCATTAAATGCGATCGGTGTATCTGCCAAGGATTTAATTTCTATTTTACAGGCGATTGATGAGGCAGGAGCCCTGCATGGGGAGTTAATTACCAGTTAATTAAGAATGATAGGACACTAATGACTCAACCAATGACTATAGGTACGATGCCAAATGCTGCTGCCACGCATGCAGTGGATGCTAAGTATCAAAAACTTCGTAAAGCTGTTGAAGGGTTTGAATCCTATATTTGGGGTTCAATTATGTCCAGTATGCAAAAATCCATACCCAAGTCCGGATTGTTTGGAGATGGATCAAAAGAAGCGGCATTTCAAAATATGTTATTTCATGAATATAGTAAAAATATGTCGGCATCTATGAAAGAGGGCAGTTTAAGCGATATGATTATGAAGCAGTTGGCGCCAGAATTACGTGATCAGGCCGCAGAAAAAATAACATCTGTGCAGAATAAATTGTCAGTTTCTCCTGCAGTCGCATCACATGTACATGCAGCATATGATGTGCAAAATAATATGCATGCTGGGCATGGTATTACGGATAGCCAGAAGAAACAGGCATATGATGCACTTAGGGATATGTTTGGCTTATCATCGATTTCATCGGATTATGGATGGCGCGATCATCCCATACATGATGATCGGCGGTTTCACCATGGAATTGATGTTCCATTACCCATTGGATCGCAGATGAAATCGCCAGTGGCAGGAACAGTGATAATGTCTAAATATGATGAAGGTTATGGAAATTATGTCACAATTAGAAGCGAGTCTGGGAATAGTCTTCGGTTTGCACATATGGACCGATCTGCAGTCAATGAAGGTGATAAAATACAAATAAATGATATTATTGGTCTTTCTGGGAATACGGGTCGATCTACAGGTCCGCATGTACATTTTGAAGTACGCGATATGGAAGGAAAGTCCATATCACCGATAAAATACTTAAAAGGGCTAAAAAAGAGTTAAGTTTTTACCAATCACCTCCGTTCTATATGAGTGGAGCAAAAGATTCATAAATTTCCCTAAGGGGGGTGATTTGGTATGAAAATAGATGGAATGCGATCAGGCCCTATTGGCCGAACAGATTCATCCACACGGACGCAGAAAAAAGGCCATGTGAAATCAGAATCAGCTGGTAAGGATAGTATACAGGTATCCACATCAGCGGATAAATTAGCAGCATTGCAAGAAGCTTCAGGAGATGATGTTCGGGTCGATAAAGTTCAAGAAATAAAGGAACGAATTGCATCCGGTGATTATCATGTTGAAGCAGGTGATATTGCTGATAAAATTATTGAACATTTAATTCAAAAGAGGGCGGTTGGATAATATGCTTAGCGAACTCAGATCCCTAAAAAAACTATTTGACGATCATTCAAGTGCATTATTGGAATTAGGGGAGTCGCTTAGAAGGCAGAAGCAAGCCGTGGTCCATTGGGACTTAGAAGTCATTACAAAAGAACAGCGCATTCATAATCAACTTATTGTTCGTCTTCGTGTATTTGATGCGGCAAGACGAACAGCAGAAGAAAAAATTTCACAAAAACTCGGTTATCGTGGCCGAATGTCCTTAAAATCAATACTACAAACTATTACAGATCCATTGGCAAGAGATATTCAACATGCATTTGATAATTTGATTGCTATTGCGGGGTCAGTAAAAGAATTATATCAAGAAAACCAGAAATACTTATCCCATGCCTTAGAGGGCGTGGAAATGTCTTTGAGTGTATTACAGTCCAAGAAGCAATCAGGATTGTATGAGGCCAATAATAAAGGTGCGCATTACTCACAGGATAATATGAAACGACGTTTTCTTGATCAATCAATGTAGTACTGAGGTGAATTATGGGTTTAGGAAATTTTTATACTTCAGCAGTTAGTGGCTTACATTTGTCACAGCGTGCTATAAGTGTGACAGCCAATAATATTGCGAATGTTAATACCAAGGGCTATTCAAAGCAAATAATTACAGTGGATCCCAGGGATCCACAGATGTTGGGTGGCAATGAATTTGGTATTGGTGTTGATGTGGGCGAAATTAATCGATCCTATGATACGTTCATTGAAAGTCGCTTGTTGACCGCTGCAAAAAATAAATCGCAATGGTCAGCGCTGTCCTATCAGATGAGCCAGGTGGAAAATATTTTTAATGAACTCGATGGTGAGGGATTAAGTAGTTATATGAATCAATTTTTTGATTCATTTAGTGCAGTTGCAAGCGATGCATCCTCTTTGGCTGCGCGCCAAGGTGCATTGGGTCGGGCGCAGGTCCTTGTTGATCGATTTCACTCCCTTGATACTGAGTTGAGTAATTTACGAAAAAGTTTAAATTTAAAGGTGGAAAGCGCTGTCAATGAAATCAACTCTGTATTAGTAGAGGTGGGAAATTTAAGTGAAAAAATCAAAAATTTTCCAGCAGAAGCCTTAACATATCGGGATGAACGTCAAATGAAAGTGCGTGAATTATCCGAATTATTGGGCGTTGAAATCCTTGAAACATCGGATGGGGATTTTCAAATGTATGCGGCGAATTTTCCATTGATCGTCGGTGGTTTTTCAGGTGAATTTTCTGTGAGTGCGGATGCAGGAAATGATGGTTTATATAAAGTGGAATACAGTATTGAAGGATCCAATGTGGATTTAACGGCTGAGATAGATAGTGGTGAATTGGGTATGATTCTCCAAACGCGTGATACGACGTTGGTGGATTATATTAGTCAGTTAGATGAGTTGGCATTTGAATTGGGTACTGAATTTAATGCCGTTCATAATACGGGTTTTGACTTGAATTCCAATAATAATAATATGTTTTTTACGGAGTTAGCACAGATTTCAGGGGCTGCACGTTTGCTTGACTTGCATGCAGATGTGGATGGCATTCCTTCTGGAATTGCGGCATCAGGTGCGGCAAATGATGTGCCTGGTGGAAATACAGTTGCACTTTCATTGGCTCAACTTCGGGATTCAGATATTGTATTTACTTCACAAACCTCTACATTTAGTGATTTTTATTCATCATTATTGGCAGATATTGGTATTACAACTGGGTATGCCGCGCAACAAGGGGATTTTTATGAAAACTCTTTTATGCATGTAGAGGTGGAACGTGAACGTATTAGTGGTGTATCTATTGAGGAAGAAGAACTTAATTTAATGAAATACCGTGCAGCCTATGATGCGGCAGCACGGTTGATTTCAGTAGGTACGGATATGCTGGATACACTTGTGAAATTGGGGGCCTAACTATGGTGATCGGTCGAGTGTCATTTAATACGCGTCAATTGATGCTTCGTCAAAATTTAGCAAGAGCGCAAAAACGCTATTCTGAAATTTCCATTCCAGCAACAACGGGTAAGAAAATTAATTCATTAAGCGATGAGCCATCATTAACATATCGATTGTTTAATTTGAAAAATAAAATCAGTGCAATTGAGACCTATGAACTTAATATTATTACATCACGTCATTTACAAAATACAACGGATTCTAAGATTGACGAGGCCGTTACATTGGTTCATCGGCTAAGAGAGGTTGCTGTTGGGGCAAACAACTCAGTAATTGATACGCAGGATCGGCAAAACTATGTTGATCTATTGGATAATATTAATGAAGAAGTATTGGCTATTGCTAATTATCGAGTGAATGGCCGGTATATTTTCGCAGGTGCAAAAACAGATACTATTCCATTTTCTGAAGATCCTGCAATGCCTGCAGAGCCAAATCCAGCAGATGCTGCAGCTGTAGCTGCATATATTGCCGCATCACCCTATGAATATAATGGTAATAATACAGAAATGTCCATTGAAGTGTCCTTTGGTGTGACATCAAAGGTGAATATCGAAGGAGAGACTTTGTTTATGGGGCGTGGTGGTGGTGTGGATGTATTTAATATTATAAAAAATATGAAATGGGCCATTGATAATGAGGATGAAAGTCAATTAGAAACAGAGATGGATAATTTAGAAACCCTGCTGGATCAATTTTTAGTTGATCGTGCAGATGTTGGTGTTGAAATGCAGCGTTTAGATAGTGCAGAAACGCTGATTCAAAATGAAGAGCTTCGCGCGACAAAGGAATTATCGGATTTGGAGTCCGCTGATATTGCAGAAATTGCAACGGAGTTAACTGTGCAAGAAATGGCAATGCGGGTGATATTTCAATCATCCAGTCGTGTATTAAAATCAACGTTTAATAGTATTTTAGGTGGATAATGCTACATATTGTACGTAAAAAAAATGAAGCCATTACGATTGATGGCCACATCAAGATACATGTATTGGATGTGCAATCTGGGCGTGTGCAAATTGCGATTGATGCGCCAAAACATGTATCTATTTATCGCACAGAATTATATGAAAAAATATGCAAAGAAAATAAAGATGCTTTATTAATGCCGGATAGCTTATCCGCGATTTCGTTGGGGGACAAATAGATGGATATTCAAACAACACGGTTTGGACAAATAACAATTGAGGAATCTGAAGTAATTCATATGCCCAAAGGTATTTTGGGTTTTGATGAGTTAAAGCACTATGTGATTATTCCACATACACCTGCATCACCTTATTATTGTTGGTATCAATCGACTGAAAAGGAAGAAATTGCATTTGTACTCTGTTCACCAAATGCGTTTATTAGCGATTATAAACCGGAATTAAATGCATTTACAAAGCAAGAGCTGCATATTGACGGGGATGACCAGGTGGCGATTTTTAATATTGCAACATTTAGAGATAATGGAAAACAAATCTTTCTTAATTTATGTGCACCCATTGTTATTAATGTGAATAAAAAATTGTCATTACAGGTTATATTAGATGAAAAGAAGTTTCCACTTCGCTATGAGTTGCCACAATTTGTTCCTGTGCAAAATCAAAAACCCATTTCAAATCCGATTGTTGAATCTGTATAATCCCTATGTCAATTACTATTAATACTTTAGGTAAAGATCAAATTCCGAGTATAAAAGAATTTTACTTAGCGGCATTGGAAGAGGAAATTCATTTTTCAGCTGCAAATTCTTTTCGATCTGTCGATTATTCAAGCGATTCAAAAGCGCGCATACATGTATTTTTTGAAAATGCATATATGAATGATCATTTTGGCATTTTTTTGTTGTATGTACATCAAACCTTGTTGGGTTTTATTATGCTGAGCTATCAAGATGCATTGGCAGAGCAGCCTACACAAATAGGGTATATTAATGGCATATATATACACCCAGGGCATCGTAAAAAAGGATATGGCCATTTATTGATGAAAAGAGCGTTGGAGTGGTTTAAAGATCATGATCTGGAAGTTATTGAATTAAATATGACCATTGGAAATAAAACAGTGGAACATTTTTGGTCAAAGTATGGATTTAAGCCTCTTGAGACTGTTTGTTTTTTAAAAATAGGGTGTCCATAAAATCACCTTACTCCAAGAGTTGGGAAATAGTCTCACCATCCATTAATTCATGGCTAGATTGTAAATCGCCTGGATTTTTTGTACTGGATTCATATATTTTCATCGCTACATCTTCCATTTCTTCAAAACGTTGTTCTTTTGAAGAAATGCTTGAAAGATATTTTTCTGTGGTTGCTTTATCGAGCCCATCCATGGCATCCGTGATTTTAGTTTCCTCTGTTTTTAGTGTGGCAATGAGATTATCCAGGATTATTTTGGCAGTGTCGTTTATTTCTGTATTGGTTTTAATTCCTAATACAATTTGTTCACTGCTAAATATTTGTTCGGTTGAGTGGACAATATCCTGATGAATTTCAGATGATTGCTTTACCTGATCTTTTAACTGTCCTGCTTTTGAAAACCCATAGCTGTTGGATGTTTCATCGATGCTAATTGGTTGAATAGGTTTAATTTCTACATACTGTGACATGGACTCCAACTCGTTTTTTTTACCTTCTTTATCTGCATTGATGGATGTGACAACATTGAGTTCATCATCCTGTTCTTCTTCAATTTGAAGTTTAATTTGGGCGGCTACTTGCTTGAGTTGACCGCTTGCTTCTAGTTGAACACCGCGGACTGCTTTGGCTTCTTCTGCTAGCGCTTCTTTGCGCTTGGTTTTTATTTGATGTCCAATTTCTTCATATTCTTCAATGCGTATTTTTTGTTTTTCATATTGGCGTGTTTCTGCGCGTTCTTCAATGGCTTTCATGAATAATATATCGGGATCATTTTCTTTGGCGTATTTTTCTGCACGAATTGCGGCCATTCTCTCGACTTCCTTTTGAATACTGCTTGTTTTAAGCACGGATTCATCCGCTGTGTTTTTGAGCAATGCAGTATCATCGTTTTTTTCTGTTTGTTCAGATAGATTATTTTTTGTAATTGCGCCAAAATTCCTAACTTGCTCAGCTTTTTTATCCGGCAATGCGGCTTTTTTGATTGTTTTTTTAAGTTCTTGAAGGATTTTAGCGCTTTCATTCATTTCAGATTTTAACTTAGAGGCCTGCAATGCAATATTCTGAGAAAATAGCATTTTACTTTGCCGTTCTGCTAAATTTTGATTTCGCTTGACTGGTGTATGAATGGAACTTTTATCCGCTTGATTGACTCGCTTATGAGCACTGACATCGCCTTTTGTGGCTTCTGTCCCTGTAGCGCTGGCAGGAGAGATGTCTTTATCTTCAGAGGGTAATTTTATATCAGTGGGTGGAATACCCGCTAGATTTGTAGACATAGTACCTCCAGTATAATCACATTGAGTTGAAATCTTATATTTTAGCTACAAAAACCCTTCAAGAGATAATACGGGTATTATTCTGAATAACTTTAGTGAAAAAAATAAAAATAAAAAGTATGCTATTTCAAATAGATAGACGTATAATATATTTCATATTATTAGGAAGGTAAGTTAATGTACTGAAAATAATAGGTTATTTTTTATTTTGAATGGAATATTGTATTTGCTTGCACCAATAGATGCAGGTAGAAAACCAATGATGAATTAAATCCATTTTTCTTAATAATTTCTCTTTTTGGGATGTTGTTTTTCCTAGGAGCACATAGCTTTCACGCGATATATCAAATAATGTTTTTTGTGTGAAATGATCGAGCAATGACTTATATACATGTGCGGTATCGTTTTGTAATTTTTGCGCGCTATCCTCAAATTGGGATAATTCACGGGATATTGCATGTAGGCGATCAGGGCTTTCACAAGATATGATAGATGGATATTTTTCCATGCATGCATTTAGTGTCGAAAAACAATCATTAAAGTAATGGGATAATGCCTGCTCAGTATCAGAAATAATATTGGGAGAAATAAAAGTGGGGCTTAATGTCTGATATTGTGTATTGAGATGCTGTAAAATAGTCGGTTGTATGGGCGGTAATGTTAATTCATTGGGATTTAACTGCGTCATTCCCTCAATATGAATGCCCTGATGTTTTTCAATAACATTCAGGCAGTTGATTTTGTATTTATGAATAATATGTGTAAATACATTGCTAAAATGTTTCCATGGATAATAGGATTGTTTGGGTGTACCATCATTGCCGGGCAGCCAAATTTCACGATCTTTAAAATTATGTCGGTTACGATGATGGCGAATGCGCATGCCCTCCACATGTGTGTACCCACTATCCTGGTCAAAACATAAATCCTGTCCTACAACAATGATTGGATTGCATCCCAAATAATGTAATAATAATAACCCTTGATGGGCCACGCAGGCGCCTGGATAAAATCGATGATTATTCGGAAAAAACCAGCGCATTATTGCAAGATCGCGAATCATGGTGAGTATGGGGCCGGGATAGGCATCATATGTTTGTGGGGGTGTAAATGGATTAGTGACTAAATATACATCCTCGAGAGGTGCAATGCCTTCAAAAAAGCGTGTAATATGCTCGCGTCGTTCCGTGGTACCGACAAAGTGGGGCTTAATCCCATGCGACCAGATGACGGACAATGCAGAATCACAGGCAAACATGACTGCGCGGTGTTGCAGTTCGTTTAATAAGGGAATGCGTTGTGTAAGGGATGGTCCCGATGAAATGAGTACACCGGGCATGCCTGTCATGGCGCCTTTTAAATTATCCACTGATTTGAGTTGGCTAAAATTTGTCAAGTTATCCAATATATTAAGCAAGCCATGGTAGGCATCAATGGGCTCTGTATTCATATAGGCATTGAGATCGTAGATGCAGTCATCTAAAATGCGATTGCAATTGTCAAAGTAGTCTTTGCGTGCATCATTTAAATGAGGCTCTGTATATATTTGAATACAATGGGTAAGCGGAGATATATCCGGTGCATCAAGTGCTGCACGAAAGAATAGCTGTGTGGCGGTGTCATTATTTGCAATATTCCAGAGTATATGCGGATGTGCGAATAATTGACTCATATCACATGTAGCCAGTTGACCTGCAAATATATCCAACGATGGTTCAATAACAATGATGACCTTTTGTAGTGGATGTGGTTTTTTGGCATAGGCGAGCAAGACATCTGCGCGAGATACTCCATTCCATATTAAAATTGCTGGATTGGTCAGTTGCGATGTAATCGTTGAGGCCATGGATGTGCTATCTGTAGCAGGTATTGGTTTTTGTGCAGGTACTGTGGTGATATGCGTGTCAATGCATGTCGATAAATGAGGATGGTATTGCCTTAGTGCGGCTAAGTTATGTGCCCACAAGGCATTATTGGTCATAAGTAGATTCTTTCATTAATCGCATGCACCATAGCGATTGATACTGACATACTGCGCTGATCAAATTCATATGAAATTTATAAAAATGAGCGGGTGATGGAGCTTGTGCTTTTCCCTCACTGTATATTTCGTCATACCATGTCATAAGCAGTGTGAGTAATGGATTAAATTCAGGCACGATTGTATTAATAGTATGATGGTGTGCCTGTAATTCATTCATTAATTGATTAAAAAAGTCTGTATATTTATCATGAATGTGCGGATCTGGATTATCTGGATGATCATTGCGCCACATATTGCCAATGCATTCACTTGTTAGGAGACAGTAGTGGTGGAGTTTGTCAATAATCTCACGCTGTTTGGAATGGAGCTTGATTTGGCAAATTTTTTCAAATAGGGGCTCTGATTTTTCTAAAGGTAAAATAAACACAGGAGTTATCTAGTGAAGCATATCAAAAAATGCAATTGCTCATTTGGAGGATTGCAATGATTTATCAGGCGTTTATAATAGGACTATGTCGGTGATGAAATGCAATTCAGTCTTGAATATTTGCGCAATTATTCCTGCACGAGGAAATTCCAAAGCAGTGCCTCGTAAAAATAAACGTGTTCTGGGTGAAAAACCATTAATTGCACATAGTATTGATGCGGCTAAGCAGTCGCAATATGTGACTCATGTTTTTGTCAGTACAGAGGATAAAGAGATTGCGAGTATTGCAGAAAATTACGGTGCTGACGTTCCATATCTGCGCCCAAAGTCTTTGTCCGAAGATCATGTGCATGCGGTGTATGCGGTTGTAAATATGTTGGAATATCTGATAAAAAATAATTATTGTAAGCCAGATATTGTGGTGATGCTACTTCCTACATCGCCATTTCGAACAAGCATACAGATTGATGCAGCGATTGATGTATATATGAATGCTCAATGCGATAGCGTGGTTTCAGTGGTTGAACTGGACAAGCAAATACCGCATTTACGTATTGTTAGGGATAATTTTTTACAGCCTATCGTTCCTATTGAAAATTGTAATGTGCAGCGACAGGATTTAGAAGTATTGTATGCATTGAATGGATCTATATATGTATCATCATCGCAGCAATTAATTGCATTTAATTCATTTCATATGCCCAATACACGGGCTTATATTATGGATAGAGAGTCATCCCTGGATATTAATACAATGGATGATTGGATTGATGCGGAGAAGCAGCTAGCAAAGGAATAGTCGATGAAAACAATTTGGCATCATGGTGCATGGAATCGAAATTTTGGTGATTGGGTGCTTTATGATTCCATTCATTATCATCTCAATCAGCATGCCGGACATCCATTGTATTTTGTTCCAGTAGATAGCCAAAAAGCAGTATATTCCGATGATCTCATTGCACGATTAAATTCAGAAGCAGATGCATTGATCATCGGTGGCGGTGGATTATTGTTTCATCGCCCTGAAGATAGTAGTATATCTGGGTGGCAATTTAATATTCCAATAGAAAAAATAGAAGATATTCATGTGCCGATTATTGTATATGGCATTGGGTATAATCGGTTTTTTTATGATGAAACACCTTTTCCACCTATATTTGCGGATCATGTGCATGCATTGCAGAAAAAAAGTACATTGTTTAGCGTTCGCAATACAGGCACGCTAAATCAGTTAAAGTCGCATGGATTGCCAATAGATGATATATCTGTTGTACCGGATGCAGGCGTGTTTGCACCCAAACAAACACTATCATTGCCGATTGATCGGGGTAAATATGATCGCATGATCGGCGTGAATATTGCGGGTGATCGACCACATCATCGATTCCCTATGCCAAGCGCGCAAACAGAAAAACAGTGTATGCATGCATTGGCCACTTCTTTGAATCGGTTATGTGATGATTGGAATGCATGTGTATTGTTATTGCCGCATATTGATGATATTGATGAACGTTTTGATTCGTTATTTTCAGATATTATCGGTCATCATCGTACATTTAGCTTAAAATCTCTTTGCACGCATATCTATCCACCCAGTCCAATAACAACGCGGTTATTGATGGGTGCATATAATGAATGCGATATAATCATTGGTGGTCGTGGTCACAGTGGCTTGATTGCCTATGGTTGCCATAAACCATTTATTGCATTTGGCAGCCATTTGAAAAATTCCTATCTTCTTGAGGATATTCATATGTCACAGGCTGCACTGACACCTGATATGATTTTGTCACAATGCCATTCACAGGATTATTTGATACATATGATTTTACAATTGTATGCAAATTATTCAAAAAAAGAGGTGCAATTAAAAGCGAAATATAATCAGGATTTTCAGGTGTTTGATCAGTTTAACCAAATGGTAGTGACACAACTATTGGAGTTATAAATGAATCAATTTATTTCAGATTCTGTAACAATTATTGCAGAAATCGGTATCAATCATAATGGCGATATTGATATGGCTAAAAAATTAATTGATGTGGCCAAAGTAGCGGGTGTGGATATCGTCAAATTTCAAAAGCGAAATCCAGATAAATGTGTGCCAGATGCTCAAAAAAAAGAACGCCGAATGACACCTTGGGGAGAAATGAGCTATTTGGAATATAAACATCGTATTGAATTTGGCAAAGAGGACTATGATGTCATTCATGCCTATTGCCAGGAGCGAGGGATTGAATGGACTGCATCCATTTGGGATCGCGATTCATTGGACTTTATTATGGGCTATCAGCCAAAGAGTTTAAAAATACCTTCTGCACTGTTAACGGATTTGGACTTATTGCACCATGTTGCAGAGACGAATATTTTGACATATATCAGTACGGGTATGAGTGTATTGGCGGAAATTGATCAGGCTGTTGCGGTATTTAAAGCCAAAAAATGTCCCTATATGATGATGCATTGCAATTCATCATACCCTGCACAAAATTCAGAATTGAATATTTCCTGTATTAATACGCTAAGAGAAAAATACCAATGTCCAATTGGGTACAGTGGCCATGAATTCGGTTTGATTCCATCTGTGTTGGCAGTTATGTGTGGGGCTGAGGCAATTGAACGGCATATTACGCTTAAACGCACCATGTGGGGCACGGATCATATGGCATCCATTGAACCTGTGGGATTAATGAAATTGGTGGGGTATATTCGAAGCATTCCAGAATCAATTGGGGACGGCGTAAAGCGCATATACCCATCGGAAGAATGTATTAAACAAAAGTTGAGGCGCATATGAAAATAGCAGTGGATTTGGATGGTACATTGTGTACGTGGCATCCACGGGAATATCATTTAGCAAAGCCAAATGAGCAGCATATCGAGCGAGTGCAGAAATTATATGACAAAGGGCATACCATATGGATTTATACTGCAAGGGGAGCGTCTTTAGACACGGAGCAAATGGCACGCGATGCATGGGAGCACATTACATGTGAGCAATTAAAAATATGGCAAGTGCCATTTCATGAATTGATTTTTCAAAAACCCGCATTTGATATTTTGATCGATGACCGTGCAGTGCAATTTGACTCGGATTGGCTGGATGAAATTGAATCCGGCCACTTACCGCATTGGATAAAGGGTTTATAATGGCCACTGACTGCCAATGTCATCTATGTGCGTCAACCAATTGTCACAAATTAATGGATATACTTCGAAATAATTGGCAAGATGATTTTTCGATGCGGCCATATCAATGTGACAATTGTGGGCTGGTATTTATGTATCCATTGATGAGCGAAACAGACGAACATCAATTTTATGCCACACAATTTCGAGAGCTATACCATGGTCAACAGTATAGTTGCGATGAATTTCATGCATGTGGGAAAAATGAAGCACAAAAACGATGCGAGCGTTTGCTTAATTTGAATATATTATCCGGCAATATATTGGAGATTGGGTCAGCTACGGGGTATTTTTTAGACTATGCGAATGCGCATGCAAATAAGGTGTTGGGGGTGGAGCCGGATAATGCACAGCGTGACTATGCGAATGTGCATGGCATCACTACTGTATCGGATATTTCAGACATAGGGACTTTTCAGCCAGATGTGATTATATTATTTCATGTATTGGAGCATATTCGTGAGCCAGTCGATTTTTTGTCATCATTATGTGCGAAATTTCCACGTGCTCAGCTGGTTATTGAAGTCCCTAATATCGATGATATATTGATGTCGACATATAGGATTTCAAATTATCAGAACTATTATTTTCATCCTGCACATAGCTATTATTTTTCCTCCCAAACCCTTCAAATAGCCATTGAACAAGCAGGTTATGCACATGTGGAATTATATCCCATTCAGCGCTATGGACTTAAAAATCATTTAAAATGGCTGCATTCACATGAAAATAATATCGATTCTACTTACTTTGATGATATAATAAGCGCTGAGACGGAAAAAAATTATCAAAAAGATATACGTAATAAGAATTTATCCGACACAGTGATGGCGATTGCATCTATATAATGGTTTTTTTCAATAACCCCATTAAAAAAAGTAAAAAAATACTTCAGTAAGTGTCCTATACATCCGTATTACTCTATTGTATGTGAAAAACTCGTTTGCCCATAAAGTTATCGAACGTGAAAGGCGCCAGCTAGTAGACGACTTGAATGTGGCAACCACAAGCGAATTAAGGGATAATTCGCTATAACCCCAAGGAGGGGAATATGGGTCTTCGAATTAATACTAACGTAACAGCATTAGCTGCCAGACACAAACTGATGAAGTCCAGTAAGAAATTGGCTACTTCATTGGAACGGCTATCATCCGGTTTGCGGATCAATAAGGGGTCCGATGATGTGGTTGGTTTGTTGAAGTCCGAATCATTGCGTAGTTCGGTTCGCGGCATTGGTATTGCGGAACTCAATATTTCCAACGGTTTGAATATGTTAGGTGTGGCAGAGGGTACATTGTCTGAATTGACATCTCTTGCCCAATCCATTCGCGAAAAAACAGTGCAAGCAGCGGATGCCACCATTTCATCTCACGATCGTGGTAATATTGAAACAGCCATTAACGATTTACTCAATGAATACAGTCGCTTGTCATCTGGCGCTGCATTTGATGGAACCAAATTGCTTGATGGTACATTTTCAAGTAAGACATTCCAAATTGGTCCAGATCGAGGAAACTCTCTGTCATTGAGCATTTCCGATGCACGTTCCAGCTCCATTGGTGAAGTGGCTGTGTTTACATCCGCAGTGCGTAGTGCCAATGGTGACTCTGCAAATGTGCCAGATTTTACAGATTCCGGTGCTTTGACTATTGCCGGTACCACAATTTCTGGGTTTACCAGTGATGGTGTTTCCAATGTAGCAGCAGATGATAGTGCGCTTGCCTATGTAACTGCGATTAATAATCAAAGTGGTGTGACTGGTGTGAGTGCAACAGTAAATACCAATGTAACGACAATTACATATGAAACCACAGGTAGTGCCGTAGGACTTGGTGCCTCAGATAAGTTTATCCTTAATGGTGTGACATTCACTGGAACCGCATATAACTCTACAGATACGGGTGTAACAAACTTTGCAGCAGCTCTAAATGCCAAGTCCACAGCGACTGGTGTGACAGCAAGTGTTGTTAGTGGTTCAGATAAATTGGTATTGAGTGCCACAGATGGCCGAAATATTGATATTAAAGCCACCGCCAATAGTGGTTTTTCTGCGAATAATTTCTTTGCAGCTGGTTTTGCCTCTTATGATGATAGTTTGGCATTTCGTGGCACATTTAAATTAGAAGCGGATGAATCATTTGCTATCACAGGTGGTAGTAATATTCACTCAGCAGCTACAGCTACAGCTGGGTTGGATTCAAGTACGACATTGGATCAAATATCTGTGACCACATCAAGTAATGCTGGAAGTGCCATTGATATTTTGGATAATACAATTCGTCATTTGCAGGAACGTCGTTCAGATGTGGGTTCTAAGATTATTCGTATGGAAGCTGCGGAGTCCGAGCTTCAGATTCGAAAAGAGAACTTGATGTCCGCAGAATCACGTATTCGTGACGTGGATGTGGCATCTGAAACAGCGAACATGACCTCTGCACAGATTTTGCAGCAGGCAGGTATTGCTGTGTTGGCACAAGCCAACTCCTTGCCTCAGGTGGCTCTATCCTTGTTACAAGGGTAAGTGTTTTTTACAGGTACTTTTCAAAAAACCCCTTCCAAAGGAAGGGGTTTTTTTATAAGTAGATTTGCCGGTATGGCACCGAAAATGGGCGTTTTCAAGATCACTCCCCTTGACGTAATGACAAAAAAGGATCACAAACACGCATGTCTCATTTGATATCTATTATTCCACAGGAAAAATATCAATTTCGTGAAACAGTGAATAATATTATGTCTGGGCTAAATAATATTCATTTTAATCTTCACCAATTATCAAATAAACGCGTGCTTATTAAACCCAATATGATTGGGCCCTTTTCACCAAATGTCGCTGCAACCACACATCCAATTGTTGTTAAAGCGATTATCGAGATTGTGCAAAATCATGGTGGAACTGCATGTGTTGGGGATAGCCCGAGTGGCGTGTATTCATTGGATCATACATGGATTGTAACTGGGATAAAAGCCGTATGTCAGGATATGGGCGCGGAAATGATTTCCTTTGAAGGCGCTGGCAGCGATGATTATGAGGGTTTGCTTATTTCAAATGCAGCGATGAATGTGGATATGATGATCAATGTGCCTAAATTAAAAACTCATAGTTTAACATTGATGACTGCGGGGATTAAAAATTTGTTTGGTTGCGTGAGTGGCATGCTCAAACAGCGCTATCACGTGCGTTATAAGAAGATACATGATTTTTCAGGTATGTTAGTGAAATTGGCAAATAGTATTTCACCGCAGCTGACCATTGTGGATGGAATTGTGGGTATGCAGGGAAATGGACCATCGGCAGGCCAGCCCATAGATGTCGGCCATATCATTATTGGGGACCATGTTTTTGCAACGGATTATATTGCGGCACAAGTGATGGGTATTGCACCATCTGATATTGAGATGCTCTGTATTGCCTGTGAGCAAGATGTATTGGAGGCAAAGTCCATTCAATTATGTGGGGATATAGCATCGATTCCATGCGTGCCCTTTGTATTGCCAATTACGCAGCGAAAAAAATGGCGGACCTCCAAATGGCTGGAAGTGATAGTCAAGTGGCTATTTCAATATGTGTGTGCACGGGCTCATATCAATCATGTCGCATGTAAGCGATGCTATCTATGTGAAAAAGCATGCCCGGTGCAGGCGATTGGGCATCTGTCCGATCATCCACTGCAGATTGACTATGGTAAATGCATAGACTGTTTTTGCTGCCATGAAGTGTGCCCGCATTTGGCAATTGATTTGCGCGATAGTGGGTTGCTTAAGATATTACGATATTTAGGGTGGGAAAAGGAAAGGAATGGGAATTAGTGCGACTTGATAGATATGCAATTATAAGTACGATAATGCTATTCATTGCGAATGGCATGATGTTCAGTGTCCATGCGCATACACATTTGGATTGGGGCATATGTGAAAAACAGCGTATTCATTTGGATGATGGGGATTCATTTTCATGCGATAAGGAACCCATTCGAGTGCTTGGCATTGATACGCCTGAGATTAAGCATCCGGATCATGGGATTATGAAGGATCAGCCATTTGGCCAAGCAGCAGCCAAGCGTACCAAAGAACTGATAACAGCAGCTAAACGTATTGTAATTGTTCGTGGCGGTAAGGATCCGTATAATCGCACCTTGGCGCATGTGCTTATCGATGGTAGATTGTTGGGTGGAATTTTACTTAAGGAAGGGCTGGCCTATGAAAATATCAGCCGATATGGGGATAATGGTTTGCCAGTATTTGCGCTTGAAATTATGGAAATTGCACGCATATCAAAAAAGCCTGCATTTATGGATCCGCATCTATGGCGTAAGAAAAATAGAAAAAAGTGACATAGTTATTTTGAGGGTGGTTCTATTAATTTTCCCATGGGACTGCCCTCAAAATGGACAATTTGTGGGGTTGTTCAAAAACGCTTAAATTTTAGACTCTTGCAAACATGTGACTGGAAGGTGTCTGCGAGTACGTGAGGGTTGCGGGTGTAGCAGAAAACATCGAAGATAGGCATTTTTCAATAACTCCCCCATAATAAACCATTGCACTGACTAAGATAGATATGATAGGGCAAATCCACTATGATTATTGGAATAACAGGAAAAAATGGCTCGGGCAAAAGTTCAGTGGCGCAATTTTTAATGGATAATGGATATGTTTACTATTCATTGTCCGATATTATTCGTGATGAATTGGAAAATGCTGGACGCGATACGAGCCGTGAAAACTTAATTCAAATGGGCAATGATTTGCGTGCATCCGGTGGTGCAGGTGTATTAGCGGAGCACACGCTTAAAAAATTGCGCGTCAATGAATGTGCGGTGATTGATTCCATTCGAAATCCTTTTGAAGTGGAGCGCTTACGTATTCGTGAGGATTTTTATTTGATATCCGTGGAAGCAGATTCAGAAGTGCGTTTTTCGCGCTGTCAGAAACGAAATCGTGCAGGTGATAGCCAGAATTATGAAGTGTTTTTGGATGTGGAAGCGAGAGAAGCAGCCTCTGCAGATCCAACGACACAGCAGATGGATCGTACAGCTGAAATGGCAGACGCGGTTGTAAAAAATAATGGCACTGTGAATGAGTTGAACGAAAAAATTTCGCAAATTATTCATACATTGCAGGCCCAACAATTAATGCCAGATTGGGATCCATACTTTTTAAGTATTGCCAATGCGATTTCCATTCGATCAAGTTGCAGCGAACGAAAAGCAGGTATTGTGGTTGTGAAGGATCAAACTGTGATATTAACGGGCATGAGTCGATCATTTAACCAGGATGCAGAAAGCAATATTAGCGCGGGCTGCCATTGTTTCTCAGCTCATAATGCAGATCCAACATGTGTGTGTTTGGATGCAGAAGATGTGGCCATTGCATATGCGGCATCGTCGAGTATTTCTGTGAAGGGGTGTAGTGCGTATATTTCCCGCATGCCATCATATTCGTCTGTTAAACTGTTGGTGGCTTCTGGAATTTCTCGCATAGTCATTTTTTCAAATGAGATCATGCCAGAGACCAGTCAGGATTTATTATTTAAAGCAAGTGTAGAATATCATATTGTAGCAGATTAGTTTAATAGGTATCATTATTAGGAGTGAGGAAATCAATGTCATCTCAAGCATCAAAAAAATTGGATATTTTTGATAATCCAAACAGTGAACGTCCCTATTTAATTTCCATGGAATGTCCGGAGTTTACATGTTTATGTCCTGTGACCGGACAACCGGATTTTGCAACAATTCATATTGACTATGTGCCTGCAAAAAAATGCGTGGAGTTAAAATCATTGAAAATGTATTTATGGGGTTATCGCAATGACGGAGCATATCATGAAGCGGTAACTAATCAGATTATGGATGACTTGGTAGCAGCAATAGACCCTCAATGGATATGTGTGACAGGTGATTTTATGGTACGTGGTGGTATTACCACTGCAGTGACTGTTACACATGGCATTAAGCCGGATTTGCAATTGCTATAAAAAAGAATCTTTTCATTGTGACTAACGTTTGATAGACACATGCTGTAATATAGAAAATAGCGCTATTAGCTCAGCGGATAGAGCACCTGACTTCGGATCAGGGGGCCGGGGGTTCAAATCCTCCATGGCGGGGGGGGGGGGGCGGGGGGAGGGAGGGGGCGAAGCCGGAGC
>CAYZSU010000001.1:59256-69538 GCA_964480565.1 uncultured Myxococcales bacterium
GGGGGGGGGGGGGGCCTTAACCCCCCCCCGCCCCAAAAAAAAAATTGTGCTCGGTTTTGTGGTCTTTTTTTTTTTTTGGCCGCGCCATGGAGGTGTGAATCGTCGCAGGTGACCTGGTCAAGAAAAAGTAGACAGCAAGTTAAGCAACATATTTAGTTGCATTGTTTTTGTATCATTCATTTTCAAACTCAATTGGATTCATATATCCCAGAGTAGAATGAAGTCGATGGCTATTATAAAACATCTCAATATAATCGATAATATCTGACCTTGCTACATCTTGATTTGAATACGTCTGCCAAGATACTTGCTCATTTTTTAGTGTACCAAAAAAACTCTCAGATACTGCATTATCCCAGCAATTTCCTTTCCGACTCATACTACTATATATATTATTACATACCAATACATTACGGTACTCAGTGCTGCAATACTGACTTCCACGATCTGAATGAAATAATGGGTGTTTTGAGGGCAACCCCATCTGTGTTATCATCATCACGGATTTCAATTCTTATATACTTTTGTACATGCTCCGATTGCAATCTGGGCATTTCAGAGCACTCTCAAATACAGCGAAGTACTTAAGTGGAAAAAAGCAATGATCACCTTATAATTGCTTGCTTGGAATTATATAAAATACGAGATTGCTAGAGGTGTCTTTATGGGACTGTTCAGAAAGGCTCAGATTCAATCATCCATAAATCTGTGTAATGATCGATTATGGACGTTCGTAGGAATTTAATGGTGCTAGCTAAGAGATACTGAATATGGGTATTTTGCAATATTAAATTATAAATGGATCCAAATAGGGGGGGATATGTTTAAACGAGTGCAATTAGGTGTGAAGATTGGCATAGGTTTTGGTGTTCTTATTTTTCTTGCAGCAAGCCTTGGTTTTATTGGCTGGTATGGAGTGAATGGTGTTCGTACTTCTATGATGGAATATAGGGTGTGGGGTGATATTGATATGACCATGAATGAGGGAGTAATCCAGAATATGCTGGTACTTGAAAATCATGTGAATTTATATCGAAATAATTCAAATCAGGAAAATCTTGATTTATTAAATGATATTATTGAAAAAACTAAATTAGAAATTGCGCAATGGCATGATCTCGTTAAGAATTACCCAGATTTAAAAAATGTAGCTGTTCGTACAGAAGATAATTTTTCCATAATCCGTAATATTGTTAATCAATATATCAGTGCGTTTAATGTACTTCATCTTGTTTCTGATGAATGGGATACGTTAATTGAAAATTGTTTAAGCCATTTGAACGCAATTATGGAAAATACAATAGATCCTGCCAAAGAGAATGCAGAACAGTTAAAAGATATACCGGAAATGGTTCGATGGGGCGCTATTGATATGATTATGAATGAAAGTGTCATCGCAAATGTGCTCAAACTACAAACAGCGGCTCATGACTATGCTGCCAATAGCAGTAGTCAATCGTGGTTGGATTTTTTAGATGTTCAAAAATCTGCAAAACAAGGACTTGCTGAGTGGCGGTTATTGCTTTCTGGAAAAACGGATATGATTAATGTCGCTGATAAGATTGAACAATATCTGACTACATATGAAATGTTGGGAACTAATTATCATCAGGAAGTATCTAAGATTCAAGAGCTTCACAAACAAACAAATACATCATTTAAGACAATGTTCGTAGATCTAGAGCATACGATGGAAAATGTGATTGATCCAATGAAGGATTCAAAAGTAAATGCTGCATCAGCTACTCAAGAGCGAGCTGTAAACTTATCAATTTATATTTCTATTGGGGGCGTGTTTTTTAGTCTGATTATGGCATTTATTATTATACGTAATATTACACGGCCAATTAATACAGTTATTGATGGATTGAGCAGCGGTGCATCTCATATTGAATCTGTGGCAAATCAAATATCTGAGGCGGGTCAAAAAATTGCAGATGGTGCTAATCAGCAAGCATCCAGTTTAGAGGAAACATCATCATCATTGGAGGAAATGGCATCCATGACAAAGGATAATGCAAGCAATGCAGGACAGGTAAGTACGATGGCAAATGAGGGTGCACGAGCTGCGAGTAAAGGTCGCCAAGCCATGGATCGTATGGTTGATGTTATTGGAAAGATTAAGGCATCATCTGATGAAACAGCAAAAATTATTAAAACCATTGATGAAATAGCCTTTCAAACAAATTTACTTGCTCTTAATGCCGCTGTTGAGGCTGCGCGTGCAGGGGAAGCGGGTAAAGGATTTGCTGTGGTTGCTGAAGAAGTTAGAAACCTTGCTCAACGCAGTGCAGAGGCAGCAAAAGATACGTCTGACTTAATTGAGGGTGCGCAATCCAATGCAGAAAATGGTGTGTTGGCATCCACAGAAGTGGGTGAAATTTTAGAACAAATTTTGAGTTCATCTGAACAGGTGTCTCAATTAATAGATAAGATTGCAGGCGCGTCCAGCGATCAGTCCCAAGGGATTGAGCATGTTAATATTGCGGTTGCGCAGATGAGCTCAATTACGCAGGCTAATGCATGCAATGCAGATGACAGTGCATCAGCCAGTGAACGATTGTCGATACAAGTGCGTGAATTAAATGAAATGATCAATGTATTGGTGGCTATCACTCAGGGAGATGTAAATCAGTCTGCACATATGTCGTCACAACAATTATTGATTGCTGATCAAGGTAGTCATTATGTTTCTCAAAAAAACAGTGCATTACAGTCGGAAAAACCGATGCCGGCTTTGCCACAGAGGGCGTCGGGTGGAATTGTATAAAAAAATATGGATGAATTGAATAGATGCAATTGAAACCACCTATTAATAAAAAATGAAAATGGAGCGTGTTATATGCGGCATTGGATAATGTTTTTTTTTAGTATGAGTTGTCTGATAGGTCATACAGCTTTTGCAAAAAATGATATAAATAATAGTCAGAATTTACGCAATGTGGTTTTGGAAGAAAAAACAGTATTGCCGGGTAAACAAGCTCAACTTATGGATCAAAAGAATGATTTTGATAATCGATTTAAGCGATTGGAATCGACATTAATTGAAAAGCTGCTGAGTCAGGGACATTCCATAAATCGTTTTGGTCGATTTGATCTTGCCATTGGTGCAACGGGCATTGTGCACGGATCGGTACGCAATGATACAAATTCATCCAATGGCGATAGTTTTGTTGGAAGTGGGTCATTCGATATGACTGTCACAAGTCAATTTGATGATAATTTTATTGCGACTGCTAATCTAGAAGCGGGTGTATACAATGGTTTGGACACAACATTGACGACAGGTCATTTGTTTGGAGCAATTAATGGGGATGATTTAGGAACAGGGCAGAATTTAGCATTGGCAAATGCAGAGGTATTTTTAGAAGCGAGTTTTTTTAATGAAAAATTGGGATTTGCTGTGGGGTTGCTGGATGCAGCTGGCTTCTTTGATGGCAATGCAATTGCTAATGATGAAACATCTCAATTTTTGAATGGCGGTTTTATAAATAGCACGACATTGGAATTTCCTCAAAACTATGCAATTGGTTTAGTGAGCCATGTGGATTTGGCACCGGTTTCATTTTCTGTTGGTATATTTGATGGGACAGCTGCTGGGATGGATTTGGATAAACATTTATTTTATATTGCAGAAGTTGAGTGGGTATTGCAATTGGCTAAACGGCAACATCACTATCGACTTTATGGTTGGGCGAATCAGGATAATACATCCGCTTCTAAAACAAATACAGGTAGAACGGGTATTGGCATTGGCATTAGTTTTGACCAGCAAGTACTGGATTGGCTGACATTTTTTGAGCGTTTTGGCTATGCACGAAAAAGCGTATATGCAACGTATATGTCCGCGAGTGCCGGACTGGCGGTTTCTGGGGCATTATATAATCGTGAATCAGATGCCTTTGGTATTGCAGGTGGTGTTGCAATATCAACTGGTAATATCAGTAATGAATATGTCGTTGAAGCATATTACAATCTGGCACTTGCAGGAAATCACATTCATCTATCGCCAAATGTGCAGGTGATTATTAATCCAGGTGGGCAACAATCAGCTAATAATGCATTGTTTATGGGGATGCGAAGTCAGTTGGATTTTTAATTTAAACTTGGGTGAGGGGGCTGCCATCATGGGACTGGTGAAAAATAGCAATTTGTGGGGTTGTTCAAAAATGCCCAGATTCAAGGCTCCCGCAAACTCGTAACCGGAGCGTACATGCGAGTACGTGAGGATTGCGGTGTAGCGGGAAACACCGAAGATGGGCGTTTTTCAACAACCCCATCATATAAAAATTGTAGCTCCTTATCATATCTGATATAGTGCTCAAAATATAGGAGCATATATGAACGATCAATATGATGTAAATAATCACCCGGAAGATGACTCTCAAGAGCATGTTCCAATACATGACAGCCAGAAGAAGGATGGTTCTCGGTCATGGATTGTTGTCATATGGTTGATCGGTATTATAGCGATACTTAGTGGTATTGGATGGGCGCTATCCCATATGTGGTCGGATGTGAACGGGCGTCTCGCTTTTTGGGATCAAGCAAGTCACATATTGCCAACGAAAACTGGTCAAACAGCTAAGCACGTCCAATCAAAGTCAGAGCTGGAAAAAGAACTTGTCGCATTGTTGCAATCATTTCTAAATCATAAACAGGGTAAGGTATTGTTGGAGGATGCACAGCGATGGGCATTGCTTAAGATGCTTGGCGATAAGGGGCATACATTGCTTGCACAGACACCAGGGCATCCAGTTGCTTTGCGTGCATTATGTTTTTCCGAATTGCAATATAGCGCACCCAGGAAGAGTACATTGCGTTTTTGCGAGGATGCCAGCGATGAGTATCCGAGCGATTCTGATTTATTGCATATACTTGGGCATACATATGTGTATTTTGAACGCTATAATGAGTGCATTAGTATATATGATATACTGTCGGATTTAAACCCAATGGATGTGTCAGCCTATGCTCTTCAAGGGCGTTGTGAAATTGCCATACGTCAATTTGAATCTGCAATAAAAAATTTGGATCATGCCTTGGCTATCGATGCGACCCATCAAAATGCATTGTATAGCAAATGCATGGGGTTGACTCAATGGGATCATCATGCAGAGGCGTTAATTGCTTGTCAGAACGCCATTGATGCCTATCCCAATGATCCAGTTGCATATGAACTATTGAGTCATGTGCATGAGAAAAGTCAAAACTGGGGGGATGGCATTCGTACGATTAACCGCGCGATTGCATTAAATCCCAATAATTATGACTACTATCAGTCTTTGGGGCATATGCATATCAACAAGTCTGAATATACGTTTGCGGTTGAGGCCTATAAACAGGCGCTTGCTCTACATCCGGATGATTTTGTAATACTATTTGAGCTAGGTCGCAGCTATAGTGGTTTAAATCAATTAGATGATGCGATGAAATATTATTTAAAGGCCTTGGCATTGGATAAAGAACATCCCATGTTGCTCAATAATATTGGTTCTGTGTACTATCGTATGAAAATATACGCCATGGCCATGGTTAATTTGAAGCAAGCGCATAATTTAGCGCCAGAATTTGTATTGCCCGTATATAACTTAGGGCTTGTATATAAAGATATGGGGGATATTGAGAAAGCAACGGCGCAATTGACTGCATTGCGCAAATTAGCGCCGGATTCCAAATATGTTCAGTCGCTGCACGATTACCTCAATGCACAGTAGAGGCCGTCATTAGGGGGCTGCACAACTAAAGGTTAGTCACAAGTTTAAACGTATCGGTTTTATGGGTGTTTAACAAAATCGTGTCATTAGCGAGATGGGCTTTAGGCCAGCGGATTTGCAGCGTACTTGAAATTTAGATGATTTTGAATGCCCTATGAAATCCTCTTGTAGGGAACGTGATTATCTTTTTTTATAAAAATCAAAAAAAAATCCGTAGACCCCTTGACTGTGGTGATATCGATACTATATGGAACACAATCATAACGCTAGCACTTGAATAGAGAGAGTGCTAATTACGTAATAACCCAGGAGGAAATTATGGCAAAGCCAAAGATTAGACCATTAGGAGATCGTATTTTGGTCAAACGTATGAGCAGTGAAGAAAAAACAAAGGGTGGTATCATTATTCCAGATACAGCCAAAGAGAAGCCACATGAAGGTGAAATCATGGCCATAGGTAATGGCAAGGTTTTGGATAGTGGTAATACGCAGCCTCTTCAGGTTAAAACAGGTGATCGTATTCTATTCTCTAAATATGCAGGTACAGAAGTTAAAATTGAAGCCGAAGAATATACGATTATGCGTGAAGACGATATTTTAGGCGTAATGGAAGCATAAATTAACGATATAGCCGATTGAAGGAGAACATTATGTCAGCAAAAGATTTAAGTTTTGGTCAAGAAGCACGGGATAAGATTTTAAAAGGTGTAAATAGTTTAGCAAATACAGTGCGCGTTACATTGGGCCCAAAAGGTCGTAATGTGGTGCTAGATAAGTCATTTGGCAGCCCAGTGGTTACCAAAGATGGTGTGACTGTTGCTAAAGATATTGAATTAGATGACAAGTTTGAAAATATGGGTGCACAGATGGTGAAGGAAGTATCATCTAAGACATCTGATGTGGCTGGTGATGGTACCACAACCGCAACAGTGCTTGCGCAGCATATTTATAGCGAAGGATCAAAATTAGTGGCTGCAGGTCATAACCCAATGGCATTAAAACGTGGCATTGAAAAAGCCGTGAATTTTGTGGTGAATGAGTTGAAAAACAATTCCAAGCCAACAAAAGATCGTACTGAAATTGCTCAGGTAGGTACTATTTCCGCGAATAGCGATAATACAATTGGTAATATTATTGCTGAAGCCATGGAAAAAGTGGGCAAAGAAGGCGTAATTACAGTGGAAGAAGCCAAAGGCATGGAAACCACATTGGATGTGGTGGAAGGTATGCAATTTGATCGTGGTTACTTGTCACCTTATTTTGTTACTGATCCAGAGAAAATGGAAGTATCATTGGATAGTCCATTGATTTTAATCAATGAAAAGAAAGTTTCAAATATGAAAGACTTGCTTCCCGTATTGGAACAGGTTGCTAAAATGGGTCGCCCTCTTCTCATCATTGCAGAAGATGTGGATGGTGAAGCATTGGCCACATTGGTTGTCAATAAAATCCGCGGTACATTAAATGTTGCTGCAGTCAAAGCACCTGGTTTTGGCGATCGTCGTAAAGCAATGTTGGAAGATATTGCCATCTTAACCGGTGGTAAAGTGATCTCCGAAGAATTGGGCTTGAAGCTAGAAAGCGTCACAGCCAATGACTTGGGTCAAGCAACAAGCTTAAAAATCGATAAAGACAATACTACAGTGATTGACGGTAAAGGTACAAAAGCAGATATCGAAGGCCGTATTTCACAAATTCGTGGTCAAATTGATAATACATCATCTGACTATGATCGTGAGAAATTACAAGAGCGTTTGGCCAAATTAATTGGCGGCGTGGCTGTCATTAATGTAGGTGCTGCAACAGAAACAGAAATGAAGGAAAAGAAAGCTCGTGTGGAAGATGCACTTCATGCAACACGTGCTGCAGTTGAAGAAGGTGTTGTTGCTGGCGGTGGTTTAGCACTGATTCGTGCAACAAATAACCTAGATAATTTGAAAAAAGATTGTAACCCTGGTGAATGGGAAGGCGTTGAAATTGTCAAACGCGCCTCAGAATCACCATGTCGTTGGATTGCAAATAATGCTGGTATTGAAGGTGCTGTGGTAGTGAATGAAGTTAAAACAAGCACAGGCAATAATGGTTTTAATGCACAAAACTGTACATATGAAAACTTGCTTGATGCAGGTATTATTGATCCAACCAAAGTGGTTCGTAGTGCACTTCAAAATGCCGCATCCGTTGCAGGCCTTATGATTACAACAGAAGCCATGGTCACAGATAAACCAAAGAAAGAAACAGCACCACCTCCAATGCCAGGCGGTGGTGGTATGGGTGGCATGGGCGGAATGGGTGGTATGGGCGGCATGATGTAAGCTCAGTCATCTATAATAAAGATGCAATTAAAGCAGCTCTATTCAATGGGAATGGAGCTGCTTTTTTATTGGTGATATGTGTGCCTTTGCTTGACTGCGAAAACACGGTAATGATACACAATGGAATAAGCAAATATACTGGATGGTTATTTTTACATACATATTGATAGGATGGGGTGATTATGTTTCGATTATTATATCATGCAATAATAATTCTTATAATAGTAACTGCAAGTGCAATACATTTTGATATCCAGGCCTCCAGTTTTTCAATGCATGGTTATTATCGCAATCGTGTGGTATTTAATCAGGATTTGGATTTACAACGTCATAATGGGAATATCAATTATTCCAATAATCGCTTTGGTGTGATTTCTTATAATCAAATGCGCTTGCGTTTGGAACCGACCTATAAAATAAATGATTGGATTAGTTTGCACGGGCAATTTGATGTGCTCGATAATGTATTATTTGGATCCAGCGATGTCAAACAACTGCGTATTATAGCGCCTGTTGTGGGAGAACAAACACTGCCAGAAGGCGGCGGAACTATTTACTTAAGCGGACCATCGACAATTGGTGAAAATGGGGCCATCAATATTCGACGGGTATGGACAGAGTTATTTACGCCGATTGGAAAGTTTCGCATTGGTCGCCAACCCTCTCATTGGGGATTGGGGATTTTTCAGCATGATGGAAATGACAAACAAAGTGATTTTGGTGATACAGCAGATCGTATTTTATATGTGGGGCAATTTGAAAAAGAAGGCATTGGTACATTTACAGGTGGTATTTTTTGGGACATGGCTTATGAAGCGCAATTTGATCCGCGTATCAATGGATTAGGTACAAACCCAGCTGCCAATAACCGTGACTTACAGCAATATGGCGCGATGTTTATGTTTGAAAAACCAGAACTAACATTGGGGTTAATCGGTGGGCTTCGTCGACGAAATGGTCCGGATGGCGCAACCACAATGACTGTACAGGATGCACTGGGAAATAGCACTGCTGCAGGTATTGATGGCGATACTTTGGTCCATTTTTTTGATATATATGCCAAATATGTATTGGATGAGTTAGAATTTGCATTTGAAGGCGTGTATATGGGTGGTAAAATATCGACGGGTTTGGCATTGGATGCGGTACCATTTGCAGGGCTTGGTGCAGGGGAAGGTATTATTCAGCTTGCGCCTAAACAAAATTTACGCGTATTAATGGGAGTATTGGAAGCCAAGGCCAATTATCAAACAGGCGATGAATGGCATTTGAAAGTTGGATATGCGCAAGGCGATGGATCGCCATTATCAAATCGGATTACCATGTACGGTTTTCGACCGGATTATCAAATTGCACTCATGATGTTTAATATGCCATTGGGCTCGACAGCATCGCTATGGGGCAGTAAAGCGAATGGTACGGGAGCATCAGAGTATTTAGCTGGCGGAAAATCACTGACAGGTAATTTTATTAATAATGCCCTTTTTGTATCAAGCAAGTATTCGCATCAATTTGATTTTCCAAATCAGGATTATATTGAGTGGTTGAAAGTGGGAGGTACAATTTCAACGGCATGGGCCCCGAAAAAAAACACATCCTTAAATTTGGACTCTTTAATTTCGCAAGCAGGTGATTGGCCGTCATTAACAGAAACCAGCACATCCATGTGGAAACGGTGGTATGGTGTGGAATGTGATATTCGGGCAGAGGCTAAATTGTTTAACCATATGATAGCTGTACTTGAAGGAGGATATTTGTTTCCAGGATCCGCCTATGATATTAATATGAGTTTAATTGATACGGGTTCTATCGTAGAACCAGTTCCCAGGGATAATGCCAATTCAGCATGGATGTTTCGTTTGAGTACGATTGTTGAATTTTAATAATATCTTTTTTGGAATCAATTTTTTCAAGGCTGTTAATATCGATAATTTTTTTCCTTTATATTTTCTGAATATATCCGTTTATAGAGAGTGAATAATGACAATGAAGTATCATTAGGAGCTTTCATGCCACAGCCTTTATCTCACGATGATGTCAATTTGATTGATGATATTTCTCGGCAATTGCCATTATTTATTCCTGATATAGATGACTCAAGCAATAGCCATGTTTATGATACAGATGATGATAATTATGGTGATCGTGTCATTGTTATCGATCTATAATAAGGGCTTAGCGAAAGTCCCCTTGGACGCCCAAACCCGTGACAGACTGCCTTGCTGACCCACACGACTTTCATCTTGCCAC
>CAYZSU010000002.1:0-2835 GCA_964480565.1 uncultured Myxococcales bacterium
AACGTCGTCACCCGCGAGATGGCCGTAGGCCAGCGAAGCAATCCAGAAAAAGGGATTTCACTTAGGACATCGGATTGCAGTCAAAAGCCAAATACTCTGGATTGCTTCGTCAGATTTCATCAGCCTCGCGGGTGACGGAGCTACAGTGTTTACTCCACAGTGACGGTTCCACAATGACGGATTTACAATGATTGCCTTTCAGGTGACAGCTCTGCTCTCACAACATAGTTCATCATACAAATCCGTCCATTCAGGATTTGAATTCTCTATCAATTTCAACTTCTTTTTTCTAGATCCACCCTTTAATTGTTTTTCTCTCAGAATAGCCTGTTCCATGTTTTCAAATATCTCAACATAAACCACATTTTTACAATTATACCTTTTGCTAAAACCATCTACCAATCCCTCTTTATGTTGAAAAACTCTCTGAACTATATTGGATGTCACTCCAGTATATAATGTACCATTTTTTTTATTGGCCAAAATATAAATAGCTGGCTGTTTCACCATCACAACTCACCGGGTGTTGGTTCATCCAATATCAAAAAATCCGCACCATTCACATCCGTATCCACACCTAAAATGCGCGAAATACTTTGCCCCGCACCTGCGTCATTGGCAGTCATTTCCTCATAGCAGCTCATATTATTTTCTGCCACATCCACAATCGGATCACCATAGCCCACTGCATCGAGCAATTGATCATTGTCATCCACCAATTGAATGCAGTCCGGTCCATTTTGCGGATCAAATTGATCGAGCAAATGCGCGCCATTAATATTGGTTTGATCCTCGGTATGCGTCTTAATATCCGCAATTAAAAAAATACCTTCCTCTGGCATGATGCTATTGTCTGGCAGTAAAATCGTATCTTTAATCACACCATCCCCCCCATTGATCAAATACAACCGGTACCCAGATATATCCATGAAAGGCTCCCCATACAATTCAATGAACACATCGCCATTAGTATCGCTGCCAGATACATCATAGACCAATTCATTGATCACTAAAAATGACGGTCTATTGCGATAGAGCGGATCCTGCATTATCTCGCCATCATCTATTTGATCTGAGAATATATCGGTCTCAGGATTATCCGCTATACCGTCATCATTGGAATTTCTATCCGTTAGTACCCCCTCATCTGGCACAATATCATCATCGTGATTATTATTATCGCGCATTGCATCATCATCCAAATTAGCATCCAAATGATCATCTACGTCAGCTGACTCAACGGGCATGCTCACTTGAAACCAGCTCATAAAGGGCTGGTAATCATATCCAGGCCGTGCATTAAATGGAACTCGCTTTTGGCTCAAGACTTTTTCAGTCACAATCAATGCATATTGCATATCAGGCATGAGTGTTTGTATTGGCGTCAGTTGCAATACAGTTGCATCCGAACTCCACATACCATCCCACGAAATAGTTCTAAACTCTGCATCCAACAATGAGTCGACATTGCCAATCCATGATTGCGCATCCTCACATTCTATAATCCTAATTGAATGCGTATTTACACTGATCGGATCCATTGGCTCACTAAATGTAAGCGCAATAGATAGTTGATCATGCTCTATTGTATGATTTTTTGGCATGACGTCATTTAATGTGGGCTGTATATCCAGTAGCGGTGTATATTCCATCATCGGAACATGCCCGCATGCACTCATAGAACCTATAATGATAATTAGAAAAAATACTTTCATTCTGATCCTTTCTAGATTCTATGCACTGAGTTATTAACTAATAACAGGAAATGCCTGTTATTAGTGTAAAACCAAGATCCCCGTGTCTACGCACGAGGATGACAACGTTTAGTGCACGAGGATGACAACGTTTAGTGCACGAGGGTAATAAAAAATCCCTATTATTGTCAGGCCTTGGCCTTAACCTAGTCCAATTGCCGGCTAAACCACCCGCCCGTCAATGCATCCAATGCGGCTTTTGCTTCATCCGCTTGCATTTGTTTTTGAATCAATTTTAAATGTGCATTTTTTTTTGATTGCGCAGCTTTTTGATAATGTGCATTCAAAAAATCCCCTTCAATCAATGCACGCTTATAGGAAAAATAATGCTCATTAATTGACATCAATAATGCCTGACGTTCCTGAGACAATCGCCTGGATTCTGCAGAAATATTGATCGTATCTGAGTTAAACAGCGATTCATTGAGTCGCCACACTGCTTTCACTCCAATACTCTGATCCCCTTGTTGATCATAGGACATACTTCCTTCATCCGGACCAACCGTAATACCACCGCTTCCCACATACACGGAATCTGAAATATCCACATCCACAATGCTTCGATTTTTATGCGAATAGTCCAATTGCAATTGCGGCAACCATGCTTGAATTTTTGCAGACTTTCGCCACTTACTAATTTGATTCGGCTTCAATCGCGCATAGGATAATGCTTTTTGTTGCACCCGTGCAATATCCGGAATATCAGATGCCATCAAAATAGCGCTGCTAATAATATTACATATAATAATCAAAGAAAAAAATAATTGCCTCATGATAGTTGAGTATATAGCAATCTTCATGCCATTGATAAGGGGATCGCTTTTAGGAACACCCTTCTTCGCAGACTGGCCAGTAAACCCGATGAGAGCAGTTCGATACGTCATTGATTTTTCACAAGCAATAGTGGATCAGTGTTCAATAATCAAACACCATTGTTCAATTCTTGAACACTCTTTTTTATTAGGGCATGTCCTCAATTCATTTAATAAATCCACTAAGGAATTACCATCAAAACGCCCATCTTCGGCATTGTCCACTGATTTGCAGATTTATCATTCTCTGTCTTGATCAGAAAATCCAT
>CAYZSU010000002.1:2935-68214 GCA_964480565.1 uncultured Myxococcales bacterium
CTAATAACTGTTAATACTGGATCATCCGATCAAGTCGGATGATGACAACCCGGGGACGACTCATCAGAAAATCCATCTAATAACTGTTAATACTGGATCATCCGATCAAGTCGGATGATGACAACCCGGGGGACGACTCAAATGAGGACACTCTCTAAAAAGACTGTTCTCAAGACTTGGTCGTTCTCAAATAGACTCTCATTATGCTGGCATAAACTTTGCTATAACTTATACTCCATGACATATTCTTTTTTTAAGTACGTCTCGACAATTATTGCAACACTCCTATTTATTTCAGCCTGCTCACTTCCTGAACATGCCTATGAACGCACCTATAATACTCAAGATCGTGCATTTGAGAACATTGTTGAATCTACACCACCTTATCACATTATATTCTTTAATATCGGCCAAGGTGATGCCACACTCATACATACGCCAGAAGGAAAGACCATATTAATTGACACTGGCCCGATGGATAATGCGCATATCATCCAATCCTATCTATATGCGCAAGGCATTCACACATTGGATGCGATATTTATCACACATTATCATGCCGACCACATCGGCGGCCTAAGATCTATTTTAATTGGACCGGATAATACCATGCACACAGACGATGATATGGCGATTACACTTGGCATTATTGATCGCGGCCATGATAGTCGCGCAAATGCACTATCACTGTATTCCACATATGATGACAGTGCCCATGAGTATCGTCATACCGCTTATAGTGGTGACACCTATACATTTGGCAATATGCTTATCTCAGTAATCGCTGTAAATGGACAGGTTGTTAATAATGATCTACGGATGGATATGGCATTGGATGAAAATGCCAAAAGCCTTTGCTTACGCATTACTATCAATGATCGCCATATTTTTATTGGCGGCGATATTACAGGTGGCAATGATTTACCGCCTGATCAAACACTGGACATGGAAACACCCATAAGCATTGAACTTGGTGACATTGATATACTCAAGGTGTCACATCATGGAAGTATCACCAGTACCAATGCCACATTTTTAGCCAATACACAGCCAGAGCTGGCTATTATTTCCGCTGGCAATGAAAATGATTATGGCCATCCTCATTTTACAGTCATCGATCGACTGCATGCCAATGACATTGACATCCATGCCACTCAAGCCGGGCATTTATCCGAATTACACCCAGCAACCGTGCATAATGATAATATTCATTTATATATTTCTAGCTCAGGAAATTATTGGATTGAGTAGAGCATCCTATTAATAAGGATATACGGGTGTCTCATAGGATGAATGGATCACTTCTTTTTGACTATCTTTGGAAGTCGTGTCATTGGGTGTATCTTTTGAATTTTCTTTTAAAGATGGTTTTGTCGTATCACTAGTTTTTGACTTGCTCATTTCTTTTGGCAATGCAGGTTTTTTATCGGGCGACTCATAGGATGATGCCACGATAGGTTTTTCTTCTGCACGAATTTTTTTGGCCCGAGGCACATGATGCGCACCTGACAAAGGGGGTTGATAATTCTGATACCGATATCCAGCTACATTGAAAATAACTCGGCGATTTAATGCCCTGCCTGTTTCAGTGTCATTCGATGCAATGGGATTGGATGCACCATAGGAAATAGGAGTTAATTTTACATTGGCGCGCACATTCATTTTTTTCATATACTGAATGACAATACGCGCACGATGTTTGGAAATAATCTGATTGGCAGAAAAGCTCCCCACTGCATCTGCATTTCCACCCACACGAATTTCCTGAATCCACGTATTTTTATTCACTGTATCCACAACTTGAGAAATACCCTCTTTGGCCGCATTGTTTAAAGACGCACTATTAAATCCAAAGTATACCGGCTGTATGGTTTTAATTTCACCGCCCGATACAACACCTTTGCCTGTTTCTGGACATCCATCCTGGTCGGCAAAGTTATTAATTGTTTCTTTGATGCGCGGACATTTATCCAAATAATCATTAATGCCATCTGCATCTGTATCTAGTTTAGCCAACTCCATCATGGCCATCCACTGTTGATCGCCATAATTATCGCGAAGCACATAAAATTTTGGGCACGATGCACTATCCACGCCATGCACATAGTTATCCGCATTGGCAGGACATTCATCTACCATAGAAATAGCCGTCTTTAAATCATAATACTTGGGACATGCCGTATCATGATATTCATGCCGAAAATCAGCCGCATTATCCGGACAGCGCATTTCCATTTCTGACACGCTTAATGTATAAATCGAATGAATTTCACTCATTGAAAAATTATCGCTTAATTGAAAAACCTTGGGACATGCGGCATCATGGCGCGCTGGATCAAACTGATTTTCATCCGCTGGGCAGCGTAACACAAGATCCGATAAATCACGCAATTCATAGTATTTTAAGCATGATTCTTCATGAACCGATTTATTATAATGATTGGGATCATCCGGACAATTGGTTTTTAAATCCTGCAATTCCACATAATTCATTTGCGGTGAAAATTTTAGCTGACAGGTAAATGCATCGGCTTGCGCCTTAGTTTTAAATTCATTAGTCATAAATCGATAGGATAATCCCAAATTTCCACGCACTTTTGCGCCCTTCACTCCACAAACCAAACACGTTCCTGCCCCTGCCACCATGGATAATCCCAATTTTTTTATCTGATATCAGAGCCTCTGCTGGCGCTAAATCACGATCTCTAAAAAACTTATCATTAACCGATGTCATGGCATTCACTTCAGCAGCCACATGCCATGCTTGACTTAACTGTCCTGAAACACCCGCACCCAATGACAATAGATGTTGATAATTGATATTTTGAATACTTACTTTTTTGCCTGTACGAAAACCCAGATTCACAGCAATACCCAGTTTAGAATGTGGATAGATATCCAGTGCAGCCTTCATACCACCGGTAATACCTGCATCACCAGTATAGTGAGTATCGCTACCTGTTGGAACAGTAATAAATGGCATTAATGCCACACCAATGGGTGATTTACATGCGCCTAGCAACTTACTCTTCAACTCAATGCGCAAATCCCCCACATCAATCTGTGTATTAAGCGATGTAGTTGACCTGTCCAAAGGCGATTTAAATGAATTATATAGTACAAATGGCATATCAATGCCCAATTGCAACCACGGCATAATGCCCACCGCAGCGGTTAAATCACTGACCAGTAAATGATCGATTACCCCACGGGCACGAAAGTTACTGCTTTTTACCTGCATGGGTTTAAATGCATAGGAATGATGCATACCCACTAAAAACTGTTTGGCATACAAACTCTCTGATCCGCTAAGCATGGAATATGATGATGGACCAATCACAGGTTGATGGAAAATACCATTAAATGTTTGCGAAGCTGCAAATGCATGGCCATGCATTATTGCAAGCATGCCAAAGGTCAAACAAATGAGATTGTTGAAAAGCACCCATCTTCGGTGTTTCCCGCTACACCCGTAATCCTTAACAACTCGCATGGTCGCTCGGCCCACGGATTTACGGGCGCCTTGAATCTGGGCATTTTTGAATAACCCCACAAATTGTCCATTTTTCAATAGTCCCCAAATGAATAGGATTTTTCGATATGAATATGTCACTCAAACCTCTTACTTAAGGAAAACATATTTTTTTTATCAAATTCACGATTGAAAGACAAGGAATTGCCCTAATCTTTCTTTTGATGCATTGATTTCAACTTACCTATTTTCTGCTGAATAGTGACGATATGGGTTTTAGCGCTTTTTGTCCTAGATACAATATTTAAAATAGCATCCTTATAATAACGAAGCGCTTCGGAATACTCTTTTTGATGCGCATATACATCACCCAAATGATCCAGCACAGCTGCAGACTGCGGTGATAATTGATGTGCTTTTTTCAAATAAACCAATGCCCGCACATAATCGCCCATTTTAAAATACACCCATCCCAATGAATCGACTATAAAACTATTATTTGGCCGAATCACCATTGCTTTTTTGATCATGGCCAAAGCCTTTTCCAAATGAATATCATGTTCCGCATATAAATATCCTACAAAATTCAATGCATCCGCATTATTGGGATTTAATACAAGTACCTGCTGCATCGTTTGCAACGCATTTTCAGATTGATCGTTTTTTTCATATAACACTGCAAGAAGAACAGCTAAGCGCTCATTGTTAGGTAATTGTTTGCGGCCATTTTTTAATATACCAATACCCTTTTGAAGTTGACCACGCCCTTCAAGCAATGCGGATAATAATTCATAGTAATCCACAATATTGGGCTGATTTGCAATGGCGTCATTGAGTGCATCAATGGCCTTTTGAGTTTGTTTGCTATTTTGATACAAGCTCGCTAAATGCAATCTAGCATCCCTATAAAAACTCGATTGATGCGATATCACCTTCATATGCATAATAGCGTGATCAATATCCTTTCGATTCTCATACAATAAACCCAAGTAAAATCGAATTTTATCCGCTTCCGGATGATCGATTAAAATCGCTTCAAATACCTTTGTGGCATGATCATATTGTTTGAGTTCATAATGAATTAATGCCATCCGCAACATGGCCGACAGATTGTCGGGCTCTGATTCCGTTATTATTTTATAGTATGTTAACGCTTTTTCATATTCTTTATCATGCAGATATATAGTGGCGAGTGCAATTAATGCATTTTTATTTTGTGAATCTACACGCAAAGCTTCTTGATATGCATGCATTGCCATGGTTATTTTCTTATCAATCTTCTCATATATATTTCCTAAAAGCACCCAGCCTGCGACATAATCCGGATACTCATTTAAGAGTTGCTTCAATATACGTACTGCTATTTTATGCTGCCCTAAGTACACATGGGATTGAATTAAAAAAACCGTGGCTTCATGATGATTTGAATTTTTTTTCAAAAATGAGTTAAATATATCAATGGCTTTTTTATGTTGATTGGTAGCTGCAAATAACTTCCCTAGCAGCAATATCGCGGGTTTAAGCGATTCATCCAAACCAATCGCATGCTGGCAGGATTCAATAGCAGCATAGTGTTTTTTAGAAATTGCATCATTTAATGCAGACATATAATAAAAATATGCGGTATTTGGATGTGCATCGATCAAGTCCAATATGATTTTTTTTGCCTGATTGGATTGCCCACTTTGGCTGAGCAAATCAGCGTGAAGCAACTGATAATAAGGCATTTCATCGGATTCTCTTATCACAGGCCGCGCATTTTTTTTACCTGCACAAGATATCATAATTGACATCAGACAGATAGCCATACCCCTAATATGCCATAATTTAAAAAACTGTCTCATACCTTTAACTTTCATTTGTTGAAATTGTATCGGACACAATATCAAATGCAATGAGGTATTCTTTATTCCCTTTAGATCCACAAATAGGTGATTTTGAAACACCTTTACAAATCCAATGACATTGCTCACCTTGTTTTTTTATCGATTCAATCACTCGCTGATGCACTGACAAATCACGCACTATACCTTTTTTGCCGATAAATTGACGACCTGCTTCAAATTGTGGTTTAATTAAGGCAATGAGTTGACAAGGCTTGGTAATAAAGCGCGCTATTTCTGGAAATATATGTGCCAAGGAAATAAAAGACACATCAATCACAAATAAATCAATTGGATCCGTCAGTGATTGAACATTTAAATCACGAATATCTGTTTTTTCCATGGATATAATACGTGAATCACTACGCAAACTATCGGCCAATTGATCACGGCCAACATCAATGGCAATCACTTTTTGCGCATGATGTTGAACTAAGCAATCGCTAAAACCACCCGTTGATGCACCAATATCCATGCATATAAAACTTTTCGGATTAATTTTAAAAAAATCAAGCGCATGCGCGAGTTTTATTCCAGCACGGCCTACATAGGGATGATCACTACCTTGTATTGTAATTAGCGCATCATGGGATACCGCATAACTGGGTTTTGTAATACATTGATTGTCAACAAATACACATTCCGATTGAATCAACGATTTTGCCCGCTGGCGCGACAATGCCAATTTTTTAGCAACCAACATATTATCAATACGTTCTTTATAATTGGATTGTGCCATGGCATTCAGATCAATCAATTATAATGCATTTAGGATTTCTTGCCGCTTCTTTGCATATTCTTTATCTGAAATTAGTTTTTTATCGTGAAGCGATTTCAACTGAAGCAAGCGCATTTCTATATTTTTTGTAGATGCCATATCACTCGTATCTGCCTGAGAACTAGCAATCACTTGTGTATGCGGTTTTACCTTCGCATCATCAGTACCTGGTGTAAATTCAGGTAAAATATCCGTAGAAGGTGGTACTGGCTGCACACTGCCACGCATTGCATAACCCTCATAGGGATGGTCCAACTTAAAAACCACTTCTCGATTGCTAGCCCCTAAAGACTGCCCAGGGGAAAGTTCTAGCTGTACGCGAAGTCCACGCGCACGATTCATGGCACCTCGTTCTGTTCCACGACGATCCGTATCGCCACTGATTTTGGCAAATAATTTACGAAACTCCATGTGCAACTCATTATCGCTAATCCAACATTTGACAATATGCACATAATCATTACGCACAATAAATCGCGGATTTTTGGATAAATAGGAAAAATTAATTTCTTCCAATGAATTGGCTTGCTCAAAAGCAGTAATAATAGCAGGTGCTAAATAATCAATCGCCGCATCATTAAAAATTTGCTGTGTATGTACTTTACGCTTAACTAAAAATGATTTGGACAGCTTTAGTGATTTTAATGCCGCACGCACACCCATTTCATTTAATGTTACTGGATGCGTCATATGCCTAGAGGTGGATACAGATGGTTTGACTTCACGAAGCTTTACCGCATTAAATCGCCCATCATTAACAATATAAGTGGTTTTAGCGGCTAAGGCAACCATGGGCATGCACATAGATATTATCATTATATAGATCAATTGTTTCATTATTTCCTCCAATGGCCATGGGATTTATATCAGAAATACACGCTTGTCCATAAAAATGCTAGTTTGCCCCAGGACTTTTCGCATTTAAAATTATTACAAAAAACAGCTATTGTGAGGTTTTTGATTGGACAATTGAAATGCATATTTTCTATTTTTAGGAGATTTTCGTTGATACTTCCATCGGTAAAAATCGGCAGAGCCTCCCCATCTAACTCACTTTGTTCGCTCAAATCGAGATTATTTTTGAACAAATAATGCTTCAAACATGGGATCTACCTCTGCAGCATTGACAATTTGATTAGCGATCTTTAGAGCCATAGCCTCGTCAACAATATCAAATGAATCGCCGATAATCTCCCAAACACGCTTTGTAATCGCTTGTTTAAGCTTTTCACGCCGCAATGTCCCCTGATTACCCCCCTTGGTCAGTTCATTCAACCATGCCGCACGATCTGCAAGCACATGATTGGGCACATCAATGGATGGTGTTTTTTGTACTATTTTTTCCTTTTGATGTTTATCTGTCTCAATGCTGCCTTGTTGCAAGGCTTCCACAGATACTTTATCCGCTAGATATTTAATTAAATCTGCTACCATAGTCATCTCCTCCCAAAGTATTACTATGCAGTTGTTACTTATTATTGTTATCGCACTTTTCAACCAAAAAGTTGCTAATTTTTTTAATTATTTTAAAAAAAAGAGCGATTTATATCGCTCTTTTAAATCAAAACAAGGGTAATACTTATGTTTATGGTGTTATCTGTAATGTCGTTCCCGGCGTTACTTTGGATGGATCATGCAGTTTATTCCATTTTTGTAATTGCGCAATGCTCACATTATGTTTTCTCGCAATATTCCATAATGTATCACCTGCTCGCACTTGATAATACATATTTTGCTCTACCTTATCCGCATCTGCGACCAGTTGATCACGCACAGATGCCAGCTCTAAAGCAGATGATTGCTTACCACGGATACGAAGGGACTTGCCTGCACGAACGGATTTGGCATGCCGAATATTATTCCAGACCATCAACTGTTTGATACTCACATTATGCCGATTGGCAATACCGCCCAAGGTTTCTCCAGGCTTGACTGTATACTGATAGGATTTAGTTGCAGATATTGTTGATGAGGATATATTATTATCCGCCATGCGCACTGATGAACGGCTACTGCGTTGACCGCTCCCCTGTCGTCCCACTTGCTCACCATAGATACGAAGGGACTTGCCTGCACGAACAGATTTTGCATTCCGAATATTATTCCATGCCATCAGCTGTTTAATACTCACATTATGTCGGTTGGCAATACCACCCAATGTCTCTCCAGATTTAATTGTATATTTATAGGACTTACTCGTATTTCTTTTAGAATTAGCCGTATTCTTTGCAATTGATAGTTGTGGACGAATTTTTATTTTCTGCCCTGCCCGAATGCGTTTTGGATTTTTAATATTATTCCATGTCATAATATCCGCGCTAGTCACATGGTACTTTTTAGCAAGGCCTGACAATGTATCCCCGGATTTTAATATATGTATTTTAGACTTTGCTTTGGATGATGTATTTGTAGCTATACGCGATGATGAATATATTTTTAATTTCTGGCCCAATCGTACTGTATTTCGTTTATTCAATTTATTCCATTTTTGTAAATTCGTTAATGAGACATGATATTTCCTGGCAATATGCCCAGCAGTCTCCCCCTTTTTTACACGATGATATACGGCTTGCTGACGTTTGGAAGTGCGCGACCGGCCATGCGATGCAACCGATGATGGCATTTTCCCATTTAGAGGTATAATTAGTTTTTTTCCCAACTTTAAATGACGATAATTTCGAATGTGGTTGGCACGTGCAATGGTCTTTACTCCTACATTATATTTTCTAGCAATACCTGATAGTGTATCCCCACGTTTGACACGGTGGTACGCCATGCGAATACGCTTGGACTTAGGCAATTTGGCATATTTTTGATTAAAAATAGCCGCTGTCCCTTTGGGCAAACGCACTTTATAATTACGCACTGGTGGTGTAATTTTACGATATAAATGCGGGTTTAGAATAAGAATGTTTTTATTTGTACTACCTGTTAAGTCTGCAATCACACTTAAATCAGTCTGAGTACCCACCATACTCACATCATAATCAAAGGGTGCTGCATAGTTGATATTTGTAAATCCAAATTTTTCAGGCATTTTTGCAATAATTGCTGCCGCTATATACTTTGGCACATAATTACGGGTTTCCGCACGAAGTGCACGCTTATGCGCTGCCCACGTCCAAAAATCTTTCACACCTGTCATTTTATATGCTTTGTTAATGCGACCAGGCCCTGCATTATATCCCACCATCGCCACATACCAATCGCCATGCTTATCATATAAATCACGGAAAAATCTGGCAGCCGCACGTGTAGACTTATACACGTCTCGGCGTTCATCCACCCAATGACCCACTTTTAAATCATAAATACGTGCAGTAGATGCAATAAATTGCCAAAAACCAACTGCGCTCGCATGTGAATAGGCCTGTGAATTGAACCCACTTTCAATCATAGCAATATATACTAAATCCAGAGGTAATCCTTCTTCTTTTAATATGCTGCGCATAATTGATATATATCGACCTGAACGTTCTAAATATCGTTGAAATGATTTTCGACCTGGACCTTGGAAATACTCTAACCACGCCACCACACGCTCATTAATAGTAATAGGCATATCAAATTTTGGCAAATATTTTAGATTATGTTCTTTAATATAACGATGTGAATACTTGGATGATCGTACTTTTGGCGTTTTCAAACAGGAAATACTTCCAACCGCGTAAATAACAACTAGAATGATCAAGAGTGCATATCGAAAAGAATGTCGCATGACGACCTCATTAGTAAAAACTATATCGCACAACAATAATAACTACTATCATTACTGCTGTGCGATTTAATTAGTCCGCTTGTTTGCGTAGAAAAGTTGGAATATCATACTCATCATTTTGATATTCAATTACACCAATATCACGTGCCATCCCTTTCATTTCTTCACGAAATTCATCATTATGAATGACTGATGGCTCAACAACTGCTTTTTGTGATGGTGCGCTGCGAGTGGCACCACTCGGATATGAAAATGTTCGTGCAGGTGCATCATCTATAAGAGGTTTGACTGTTTTTGTCACTGATTCCAAAATATTACTTCCTGATGAGGTTGTTCCTATTTTCGATGACCCTGCGATATTTTTTTGTGCATTAGCTTGATTGGCCCGGCCTGCAATACCAATCGATTGTGTGGAATGTACTGGTCGATGCGCACGATTTAATGGCTTATTAAATCCAGTAGCAATCACTGTCACACGCATTTCATCTTTCATGGATTCATCAATCACTGCACCAAAAAGTATATTGGCATCTTCATGGGCTTCCTCTTGAATAATCTTGGATGCTTCACTGATTTCAACCAATGTCATATCTGAACCACCAGTAATATTGATGAGAATACCAGTCGCTCCTTTAATGGATGTATCCTCCAAAAGTGGACTAGAAATCGCATGTGTCGCAGCATCAATAGATCGACCCTCACCAACAGCAGAACCGGTACCCATAAGAGCCATACCCATTTCATTCATTACTGTACGTACATCTGCAAAGTCTAAATTGATTAAGCCATGAACAATAATTAAATCTGAAATCCCTTTAACCGCTTGATGAAGAACTTGATCCGCCTGTTTAAACGCATCAACGACTGTCATATCAGGCGTAACAACACTAAGCAGCTTTTCATTTGGAATAGTAATTAATGTATCCACTGCATTTCGAAGTTCTGCCAAACCACGTTCAGCTTGCATATTACGATGACGGCCTTCGAAGGTAAATGGCTTGGTAACCACACCCACAGTCAATGCACCCATTTCTTTGGCAATTTTAGCAATGACAGGTGCGCCGCCAGTACCTGTACCACCGCCCATACCTGCGGTAATAAAGACCATATCAGCGCCTTCCAAATGTTCTGCAATATTACGCTGATCTTCTAATGCCGCATTTTTACCTACATCTGGATTAGCACCTGCACCCAAACCTTTGGTGAGCTCGCGACCAATTTGAATCTTGGTTCCTGCTAAATTGGCATGAAGCGCCTGCATATCTGTATTTGCTGCGATAAAATCCACACCATCTAATCCGCATTCAAGCATTGTATTAACCGCATTTCCACCGCCACCGCCAATACCAATCACTTTTATTTTCGCATTCTGTGAATGACTTTCTACTAATTCAAACATGATTTTCCCCTTTCCTTTTCCCTTAAAGGTCCAAAGCTCACAATGTAAGCCTTAAAAAAGCGTATTTTGTATTTAAAATATTTCTCCCAACCACTCTCTCATGCGACCTTTTACTTTTGAATATACATTGCGTTCTTTGACTTTAAATCGTTTTTCATGATTGCTATTTGCACCTGCAAGAACAAGCCCCACACCTGTGGAATACATTGAATTACGTACAACATCAACCAAACCACCAATACGCGTTGGTACACCTTTTCGAATTGGCATATTAAATACTTGCTCAGCAAGTTCTGCTGCACCATCCAACATTGAGGTGCCACCGGTTAATACAATCCCTCCGGCAATCATATCCTCATATCCGGATTTGGCAATTTCCTGCTGCGCTAAGCTGAAAATTTCTTCCATACGGGGCTCTAAAATTTCTGCCAAAATTTGTCGGGATAATACACGAGGTGCACGACCACCAACCGAAGGAACTTCGATCGTCTCATCCTTGTGAACCAAACCAGCTGTACAACAACCATATTTCTGTTTAATTTTCTCTGCTTCATGTGCAGGTGTTCGTAAACCCACAGCCACATCATTCGTTAAGTGATTTCCACCCAATGTAAGAACAGCCGTATGCATAATCGATCCATTGGAGAAAATGGCAATATCCGTAGTACCACCGCCAACATCAATCAATGCAACACCCAATTCTTTTTCATCGGAAGATAAAACAGATTCTGAAGACGCCAACTGCTGCAGGATAATATCATTCACATTTAACCCAGCTCGATTGCAACACTTGATAATATTTTGCGCTGACGTAACCGCCCCTGTAACAATATGCACTTTGGATTCCAAGCGAATACCGCTCATACCAATTGGATCTCGCACACCATCTTGATCATCGACAATATATTGTTGAGGAATTACGTGAATGACTTCACGATCCAAAGGAATGGATACAGCCTGTGCCGCATCGATCACTCGGTCCACATCCAGCTGTGTTACTTCTTTTTCCTTAATTGCCACAATACCATGGCTATTAATTCCCTTGATATGACCACCCGCAATGCCTGCAAAAGCACTGCTAATCTCACAACCCGCCATAAGTTCTGCCTCTTCTACCGCTTTACGAATAGAAGATACAGTGCTTTCAATATTTACTACCACGCCTTTTCGTAGTCCCTTGGATGGATAAGTTCCAATACCGACAATATCAATGCCCTCATTACTAATCTCTCCTACTATAGCACAAATTTTTGTCGTACCAATATCGATCCCGACTACCAAGTCATCTCGTCTCGCCATGTTCTTCTCCCCTCAGACTCATCCTTCTACATATATTTAACGTCTATTTTCTCTATATAGTTAATAATTTTTTTTATTTATGCATTAAATCGTTTATATTTTATTATTAGTCGCGCTAAGTCATTCGCAAGTATATATTGAATCTTACCTCGCTGCTTGTTAATGCGTTTTTTTAAACGATCAATCTTAGCAAACTTGGCACGATATGCCCCTTGACCAAGCAATATTTGTATTGGCTCTTTATCCGTAATTACCGAATACCCTTTAATTGCATCATAATGAATTTCAGCCAATGGGTAATCGCTCCCAAATATAGATTTATTATATATTTCCAACAAATCCAACATATGGGCTAATACCTGTTTTCTTTTTGACTCTTCCAATCCCATAATACCTGTAAATATAGGAAAAGACACATTGTCACCTGAATCTAGTGATTTAAATAGCTGCCCATTATCATCAATAAATTGCATACTGGTATTCAGCACAATGGCTTTTGGATTATACTCATCGGCATAAATCAATAATGCATGAGGTAGATGCCGCCTAACTGACACATTTTTAATCCACTTATTCAGATTTAACTGCTCATGTACATTTTCCATGGATATCCAAAACAAATTATCACCTTTTCTGGCACTAACATGCTGCAACAATGCTTTTGATGTCGTATATTTAAAATCCCCTTTAACGATAATATCCGTTAATGTAAAACTCGACCCAAATACAATGAGGTAATATATTCCATACAAACTAAATAAACCCACAATAAGAATAACAATTGAAATCACTGCACGCTCAATACGCATCAGCTGTTTAAGCCAATGACGCTTTTTTTTCACCTGCTGTCTTTTCTTAAAAATACTCATTTATTCATCTCTTCATATATTTGCAGACATTAATAACTGCTCACATACATCTAAAAAGCAAAATCCATCATATGTAGCGGCTTGTGGCACTAAACTCAAGTCAGTCATACCCGGCATAGTATTGATTTCCAAAAAATAAGGATCATCATTTTTCACAATAAAATCAGCTCTAGCAATACCCTTACAGCCGATATAATCATAGAGCATCGTTGTAAACTGACGGGCTTTTTTTTCTGCTTGCGCAGATATGCGCGCGGGTAAAATATAATCTGTCATGCCTTCTGTGTATTTTGATTGATAATCATAAATACCTCCAGAGGGTACAATCTCTAATGGTGTCAATGTATTGCCATTCATGCTCACCACTGTAATCTCAATACCTGCGACATACTCTTCAGCAATCACTCGATTATCCGATTGAAATGCCTTATCCAGCAATGCACTGTATTCATCATGATTGCACGCTTTTCCACTATTAATACTCGACCCTTCCTGTACTGGCTTTACAAATATTGGATACGATAAAGCATGGGAAATACTTTTTGGATTATCTTGATGAATCACATGCTGAGTCGTACAAGTCACCCCTAGATGACGCGCAATATCGCTGCACAACACTTTATCCATAGCAATTGCTGATGCCATAACATTACTACCTGTGTATGGAATATCTAGCGTCTCCAGTAAGCCCTGAATACACCCATCCTCACCATATTTACCATGAAGTGCTAATAGCACAATATCTGGATTCATCTGTGTCAAGGTGTCGAGCCATTTTAAATCCGTAGTCACATCCACTTGAGAAATACGATACCCATGGTCCGCTAAACAATTGGCAATGGCCGCGCCTGTTTTAAGTGAAATATCCCTTTCAGGAGACACTCCACCCATCAGAACAACGATATGCGTGTTATGAAACTGTGGTATCACTATTTTCTCCATATTTCTTACTGATTAGAAATGCCCTACGGTTGCTAAGTGCCAGTCACGTTTATACCTGAAACCTTTAGCAATTCTATAGAGGCTCAAACAATCTGAATATTTTTAAACACTTCCTAAAAACAAAAAATGACAATTATTACAATCAATGCATCATTTGCCAACTATCTTCAAACGTGGCTCCAATACAATCCCTGCATACTGCTTAATGCGATCTCTGACCAAATTCATCAAGACGACAATATGATTGGCTGTGGCCTGACCTTCATTGATAATAAAATTTCCATGCGTATCACTGACTCGTGCACCACCAATACGTATTCCGCATAAATTCATATCGTCAATAAGTGCCGCAACATTACTGCGTCCTACATTTTGAAATAGAGGACCAATTGAAATAACACCATCCTCTAGCAATGCTTTCTTTTTTTCTGTTGCTAAACAAATATTTTTTTTCACTGTCGCTGAATCACTTTTTTTAAGCATTACACAAACATGAGACAAATATGATGTCTGTGGTATTTTAAGACGCTTATCATCGAACTTCAGTGATTTTCTTCTAATCGAAATTTCTTTACCCGCTCTATTTATTACACTCACTCCCGTTACATAGGTATCTATTTTTTCTGAATCACTAATATCCACCTTTTGCATCACAGCACCACCAATTGACCCCGCATACAATGCCAAACCTTCAATACCTGTTAATGCATGTGTATCACAAAAATTTAATACATCCGAAATTTTCATGCTCGATGTAATACGAAGACTGACAAAATCATCGCCATTTTCAATAATATGACAATCACTATCCAAATCCTCCAAATCCACTACCAAACCATTTAATCCGCCATCCCGTATAATGGACTTGGATCCATAGCAGATAAAATGATAATCAATAGCATGCTCATTGGCCCAGCGTACAGCGGATTTCACATCATCTATGGTCTTAACTCGAATATAACTTTCTGCACATCCACCAATATGTGTGACTGTCTTTTCAGACATTGGCACATTAAATGACACATCATTAGCCACAAACAATGTTGACAAGGATCGCTTTTGATCACGAGTCATATGTATGACTTCTTCCTGTTGGCGTTCAAAACGCGCTTTTTCACGTGCACTAAATGCGCTTAAATCAAGCTCTTCGCAAACATCTTCGCTACATTGGTGACGTTGCCCGCTCCCAAAAATAGTATCAGATCCGTTTTCAGGTACAGAGGCGCTAGCACTTCCATCACCGCTTGCATTGTCGGTGCAAATTGAATCGTTTTCTTTGGATAAGTCCTGCATACGTCTTTCCATAATTTTTCTCCTGAAAACTGTTTATCCTGTTTTTCCCCTGCAGCATAAACATCCATAATAATTATTATATCCGCTAATTTTAATGAATCGATAAATTCATTATAAAACTGCTTGAGCCTGGAATATCGATGCGGCTGCATAACCACTACACGGCGTTTACGCGGCCAGCCTTTTTTTACAGCCACAAGTGTTGCATCTATTTCCACGGGATGATGTGCATAATCATCCACCACAATAGGGTTTGCATGATGCAAAATATCAAAACGTCGCTTAATGCCGCTAAAACTTTTTAACGCCAATCGAATAGCGCTAAAAGATACATCCAAATGCCTGGCAGCCGCAATGGTTGCTAGTGCATTTTGAATATGATGCATTCCGCACATACACAAATCAATACGGCCCAAGCATTGAGTTTGAAAATAGGCATCAAAATGTACAGATGCCCCATTTTGCTCTATATTTTTTGCATGATAATCCGAATGCGCACGACCATAGGTAATCACCGGGGTTTGAATGCGTTTTATAATTCGTCTAATCACAGGATGTGCATCGCATACAATAGCTGCGCCATAAAAGGGTACTTTGTTCGCAAAGTCAATATATGCCTGCTGCATATCGTCAAAATTCGTATAATTTTCCATATGTTCGGGATCTATATTGGTAATTATCCCAATTGTTGGCGTTAATTTCAGAAAAGATCGATCCGATTCATCCGCTTCTGCTACTAGAAAATCACCTTGCCCCAGCTTGGCATTGGATTGAAAATTATTCACCTTGCCGCCGATAATAACCGTAGGATCCACATCCGATTTATGCAATACATGTCCAATCATTGATGTTGTGGATGTTTTTCCATGTGTCCCAGCAACAGCAATGCCATATTTTAATCGCATCAACTCTGCCAACATCGCGGCTCGTGGTACAACGACGATATTTTGTTTTTTCGCAGCCATCACTTCAGGGTTAGTCTTTGATATTGCAGAAGACACCACTATCACATGTGCATTGGCTATATTTACCTCATCATGCCCGCTAAAAATTTGCGCGCCCATGTGTTTTAACCGCGCAGTAGTATCACTCAAACAAGCATCAGAGCCACTCACATGATAGCCCAAGTTAATTAGCACTTCCGCAATACCGCTCATGCCGATACCACCGATGCCAATAAAGTGAATATGTCTATATTTTTTAAACATAATTTTATACGGTCTCATCAATCAAATTATAATTACCCCTTAAACATTAAGGGTTTTGGGTATATAGTTATCTAATGGCTAATCCTGTATTCATCAAGGATAAAGCTCCTTCTATCTTTCTTTTTTTTCATTAAAAACACATTCTTGAACTATTACTTTAGAAGCATGTTCTAACTTACATTTTGAAAATGCAGCATGCATTTTTTGCAATTCATCATTGTTATCCACAAATCGCTTCAAATACATTGTCACACAATGTTCATCAAATTCATAATCTGAAATTGTTATTGCCGCACCTATTGCATCAAGCGCACGCGCATTGGCAAGCTGATGATTATCCGCTGCATGCGGGTATGGAATTAACAGTGATGGCCGCTTAATCACCTTAAGCTCTGCAATAGTCCCCGCACCTGAACGCGCAATTACAAGATGCGCCTGTTCATATCCATTCCACATACATTCTATAAAATCAGACACCGTCGCTTCAAATCCATACTGATGATAGGCCTCTCTCAACTCCCTAGTATCTTTTGAGCATCCTGTCTGATGAATGAATTTGATCGACTGACTATAATCAGAAAGCAAGGGAAGTGCATTTTTTATAGATTGATTAATCCGTCGTGCACCTTGAGATCCACCAAACACTAAAATAGTCAACGGCATTTGCATTTGATATGGCGAATTCAATCGATCCCAAATTTCCGTACGCACAGGGTTTCCAATGCACTTTATATTATTATTTTTAAAATACTCTTTGGCCTCATCAAATGCTGTAAATACAATTTTTGCAAACTTCGATACTAATCTATTGGATAATCCAGGAATTGCATTGGGCTCTACCAAGTAGAGAGGCACGCGTAATATTGCGGCTGCCAATGCTACAGGTCCTGCAGCATACCCACCGATACTTAAAATAAAATCAGGTGGATCTGAACGAATAATAGCCATTGATTTTAGAATCGATTTTGGCAATTTAATCATTGTTTGTAATTTACCAACAAGCCCTTGCCCCTTTAATTTATATTTATTCGCGCATACTAATTCTAATGTCCACCCAAGCGCTGGCAACAATGTTGACTCCATACCCTTCTCTGTTCCCAAAAAAGTAATACGATGATTATCGCTTAACCGACTAAATTGCTGAGCAATGGCAATACCTGGAAATACATGCCCGCCAGATCCGCCTGCCACAATCATCATATGCATGCGATTACTCATCCCCATATCCGATCAATTCGTTTATATGTTGAAATATTTAATAATACTCCTACAGCCAATAGTGACATCACCAAAGATGACCCCCCATAGCTGATAAATGGCAATGTCAATCCCTTTGTAGGCAGCATTCCCATCACAACGCCCATATTAAAAATAGCTTCCGCACCAATTAAAAGAGTACATCCAAGCGCAATATATCGACCAAATAAATCCGGCGCTTTAAGTGAAATTCGAAGCCCTCGATAGCAGAATAAACCAAATAAAAATACAACAAAGAATACTCCCATCAATCCCAACTCTTCACCAATCACAGAGAAAATAAAATCAGTATGCGCTTCAGGAAGGTAGAATAATTTTTGTTGTCCCTGACCCAGACCACGTCCAAACCAACCACCCTCATTAAATGCCACAAATGACTGAATCATTTGAAATCCTGACCCATACTGGTCACTCCATGGATTTAAAAAAGAAAAAATACGACGTTGGCGATACGGCGAGTTAACAATCAGTATAATCGCAATCGGTATTATGCCACCGACCATGCCTAGTAAATACGACAATCGCACGCCTGCAACAAACATCATCACCCATGTAATCAACGCAATAATTGCAGCAGAGCCAAAATCACGCTGAATCAAGATGCACGCGGCAACCACACACATAAAGAAAATATGCGGCACAAATCCCACTGAAAATGTTTTAATTAAATGGGATTTTTTCTCCAATGAATAGGCAAGAAAAACAATCATTGCAATTTTAGCCGCTTCTGATGGCTGAAATGAAACTAATCCAAAATTTAACCATCTGGTAGCACCACCAATTTTTTTTCCTATCCCTGGTATAAATACGGCCCCCACCAATACAAGTGCCCCTAAAAGAATCAAATATGCATATTTGCGATATACTACATAGGGCATTCGGGATGCGATTGTCAGCGCTATAAATCCTGTTATTGAAAATATCAATGATCGCTTTAAAAAGTAATAGCTATCATTAAATCGCTCACTGGACAGTACTGCACTGGCACTATAATTCATAGTAATGCCAATGCCTACGAGAAGCACCACACAAAAAAGTAACATCGTATCCATATGTCCGCGCTCATAATCAACAGCAGTCATAATTAGTCCTCACAAGTTCCCTCACCACATAATTCATATACACTTTGCAGAAAAGACCTGCCCCGATCGGCATAATCACTAAACATATCAAAACTCGCACATGCTGGAGATAGCAGCACCGTATCGCCATCAACGGACTGACTCACCGCTTCACGCACCGCTTTTTGCATACTGCTTACTTTTTTCACACTAACCACTTTGGAAAAAATAGATTTCATTTCTGATGCAGCATCACCCATTAGAACCAGATGTTTGACTTTCTTATGAATAATATCAGTCAATACAGAAAAATCAGTTCCCTTACTCACACCACCAGCGATCAATACAATCGGCCCTTGAACTTGTTCCAATGCCGCATATGTTGCACCTGTATTAGTCCCCTTAGAATCATTGATATAAGTAATACCATGTTTTTTCAAAATAACTTCCATACGATGGGGAAGACCTTTAAATGTTAGCATTGCCTGTTGAAGGCATTTTGAGTCACATCCCATATGCCTGGCAGCTAACAATGCAGCCATCATATTTTCCATATTTGCAGAACCATACAAATGAGCATCTTGTATATCATAATGCTCCACAATATCATTTATTTTCAGACTAATATTACCATTTTGAATGCATGCACCAACACCAATATCATCTAGGATATCTGTCAATCCGCAAAAAGGGCTTGGCAATGCATCGATATCACCCAACAATTGCCTAATCATCTTATCCGCTGCATTGTATATCGCAAATCCATCTGAACGCGATTGAGTTAATACACGCATTTTACTCTTCGCATACTCATCAAATCCCGCATATCGATCCAAATGATCCGGACTAATATTAAGCAACACACTGATATATGGACGCAATGATGGCGTAGTATCCAGCTGAAAGCTCGACACTTCCAAAAGCACAACCTGCGCATGCATGATGTGATCATGCATATCCAAAATAGGCGTTCCAATATTACCGCCTGTCACAACACTCAATCCTGCTGAGTTTAATAAATGGCTTAATAAAGCTGTTGTTGTTGTTTTACCATTGGTACCTGTCACAGCAATAATAGGTTTATCCATCATAGTAACTGCAAGTTCCATGTCTCCCACAATTGGAATATTTTTTTCTTTTGCAGCAATAATACCTGGATGCGACATCGCCACGCCAGGACTCGCAACAACCATATCCGCATGATAAAAAATATCGTGCATATGAGTGTTAAAATAATAATCCACATCTACACCCTGTAAAATGAGTTGACTCTCATACATATCTTCTTTTGGCCTAGCCTCTACAACACTCACTTTCGCCCCATGCATAGTTAAAAACCGGCCAGCAGATATGCCGGATTTCCCTAGGCCAATAATCACAATATGTTTATTCGTATAGTTCATATAATTTTATCGCAATTTTAATGTCATTAAGCTCAATAACGCTAACACAATGGATACAATCCAAAAACGTACAATCACTTTAGGCTCTGCCCATCCTTTTAATTCAAAATGATGATGCAGCGGTGCCATTTTAAAGATACGCTTTCCTGTCAGTTTAAATGAAGCCACTTGCATCATTACGGACAAGGCTTCAACAACAAAGACACCGCCAATAAGCACAAGTAAAATTTCTTGTTTTGTAATAATAGCAATATAACCGAGTAATGCACCAAGTGGCAATGAACCCACATCCCCCATAAAAATAGAGGCAGGATGCGTATTAAACCATAAAAAACCAATGCTCGCACCAATCACCGCACAGCTAACTATCGCCAATTCACCACTACCCGTCACATATTCAATTCCAAGATAGCCCGCAATATGGGCATGACCCACAAAATAGGCGAATACCGCATATGCAAAAAATGAAACAATTGCAGGCACTGTGACCAAACCATCCAAGCCATCCGTAATATTAATTGCATTGGATGCACCAACCATCACTAAAACAAAAAATGGAATATAATAATTACCTAAATCGGGTCGAAATAGCTTAAAAAATGGAACGCTCATAGTCGTAGATAAACCAATAAATTGAAATACAATGATCGCTGCAATCAATGAAAATCCCACTTGCAGTACTAACTTCCATCGTCCAGCAAGACCTTTTGGGTTTTTTAGAATTACTTTCAAATAATCATCTAAAAAACCAATTAGAGAAAAACAAACAATCACACTCAAACCAATATATACCAACGGTTCATCAAACTTAGTCCATAAAAATGAAGAGATCAGCACAGAAATCCAAATTAACACCCCCCCCATCGTAGGCGTCCCGATTTTTTCAAGATGCGTACTCGGACCACAATCGCGAATCGCCTGCAAAAACTGAAATCGAGACAATAGACGAATGAATGGACGACCAAAGACCAAATAAATAATCATTGCAGTAAATAGCGCCATAAGCATACGAAATGTAATATAACGAAATACATTAAAACCAATAAACTCCGTATGTAATGGATATAGTAAATAATAAAGCACGTATCTTCCTCTTTTCTTAAATGGGGCTACAAAATGCCCTAAACGCTCATCCCATTCCAATCATGTGTTTTAAATCATCAACAATGCGTTCCATACGCATACCACGAGAACCTTTAATTAACACAATATCCCCTACTTTGATCTGAGATAAAAGCTGATCCCGAATACTACTCACATTTGAATATTCCTTTGCATGCAAGCGATTAAGACCAGAACGCATACTCCCTTTTATAATATCACATGAAAATTCACCCAGCGCATAAACATAGTCTGCACCCATCTGAACAGATTCTTCGCCAATGCGTTGATGCCACATTGACGCACTTTTTCCTAACTCCAACATATCGCCAAGGACCACAATAAAGTCACCCGCACGCTTAGCTGCACCCACTGTACGAAGCGCTGCTAATACGGATTCTGGATTGGCATTATAGCTATCATTGACCACGCATACACCATTTGCCAGCTGTACTCTCTCAAAGCGCATAGTCATGGGAGTAAATCCCGACAAACGCCTCATAATATCGCATTCATCCACATTCAATGCCAAGCATGCACCAATCGCGGCCATCGCATTCATCACATTATGCGTACCCGGCACTGGCAATACAGTTTCATAGGTTTTACCAAATATATTTACGGCTAATGCCATATTATTTAACCCGTCAGTGCTCATATTTAAAAACTGCACATCGCAATTATTCTGCATTCCAAATGTAATTTTTTTACAAGATAGATCGCTGGATAGTTTTGATATCAGCTCATCTTCCTTATTAACGATAATATATCCCTGAGCAGGTATAGCCTCAAACAGCTCAAACTTTGCTTTTGCCACAGCATCGACTGTTTGCAAATGCTCTAAATGAGCCGCAGTCACATTGGTAATCACTCCAATGGAAGGTTTGGCAATTTCCGCCAAACGCTTAATTTCATTAATACGATTCATACCCATTTCAAAAATAGAAATATCATGCGTATCGTTTAAGCCAAAGGTGGTTAGTGGCAATCCAATCAGATTATTAAAATTACCTGTTGTAGCCAATACATTTCCTTTTCCCTTTGCCGCAGCACTGATCATTTCTTTTGTTGTAGATTTCCCATTGCTTCCTGTAATGCCAATGCATTCCACATTAAATTGATTTCGCCAATACTGTGCCAGATCGCCCAATGCGACTTCCGTACGATTCACTCGAATAATTGCCATTTCAGAGGAAGCCCTAACGTCCTTATGTACAATTGCAGCAATCGCACCTTTTTCCTTGGCATCTGCAATAAAATCGTGACCATCAAAATGTGCACCACAAATAGCAATAAATAGCCCATTTGCGATGGAATGCCTGGCATCTATACCAACACAGGTCACTACATCCGACATATTTCCAGAAAGCAATTGCCCATTTACAGCCTGGCAAATTTGTTCAAGTGTGAGTCTCATATATATTTTTCCACAATCTTAACATCATCGAAATAAATGCGCTCAGTTCCTAAAAGTTGATAATCCTCATGCCCTTTACCTGCAATTAAAAGAACATCATTGCTACGAAGATCTGAAATACTATGTGCAATGGCATCTTCACGATCGAGAATAATATCATAGCGAGCCACAGAATTATTTTTATCTTTAAGCGCTTGAATGCCCATGACAATATCATCGATAATAGCACTTGGATTTTCTGTCCGCGGATTATCATTGGTGATAATAACATGATCTGCCAATGTAACCGCACTTGCACCCATGAGCGGACGCTTTACTTTATCGCGATCCCCACCACAGCCAAAAACAACAATCAAACGCCCTGAACGACTAGCAGCTATTTTCTGTAAATCAGTCAGCACATTATCCAATGCATCGGATGTATGCGCATAATCCACAAAAATAAGTGCATTTTTATTATTTGATATGGATTCGAGTCGACCTGGCGCAGAATAAATAGACGTAAATGCCGCAAGCATATCACTTAATGACCAACCAAAACCAAGCCCCACAGAAATTGCAGCCAACACATTACGCACATTAAATTGGCCATATAAGTTCGTATGGCAGATACCGCATTCATCAAATGCATGAACCATAAATGACAATCCATTTTCTGTCTCATAGATATCACTGGCATAGCACGCACATTGATTGGATAGTCCATAAGAAATAATACGAGAGGTACACATATCACTTAATTGCCGACCATAGGGATCATCGTAATTAATTACTGCAAACGCATTCTCCTTCTTAGTATTGCTTAAATAATCAGTAAACAACTTGGCTTTACTTAAAAAATAATCATCCATGTTTAAATGATAGTCCAGGTGCTCCGGTGTTAAATTTGTAAATACCGCACAGTCAAATTCACAACCCATCACACGATATTGTTTTAATGAATGCGAACTTACTTCCATGGCACATAAATCTACTTTTTTCTCAGTTAATGTATGCAATACAGACTGCAACTTAATGGATTGCGGTGTTGTATGGGATGCAGACTCACTATACCCCTTACATCGATAGGCAATTGTTCCAATAACACCGGGGTTAAAACCGCAGGCATTTGCTAGTTTTTCCAATAAATAGGTAATGGTTGTTTTTCCATTTGTCCCTGTAATACCTGCTATTTTCATAGCCATTGATGGGCAATCATAATATGCAGCCGCCATCAAACCCATGGTAACAGCGACATCATCGACACATAACCATGCAATATCATCACGATCAATCGGTATATTACTGATGATACATGCTGCACCTTTGGCTATTGCGTCCTCAATATAATTATTTCCATTCAATTGATTACCTGAAATTGCAAAAAAACAATCCCCCGCTTTAACAAGCCGCGAGTCCAAACAAAGTCCGGATATTTCAGTATCCAAGATATGTTTAGGACCATTCATACAGTGCAATAACTTAAGTAATTTCACGACAGCCTCCACTACAATAATGATTTAAACATTACTTTGCATATTCGCCCTGAGGGTATAATGCTACCTGGCACAGGATCCTGGTGATATGCCAAACCACTGCCTTCAAACTCCCATACAATATCCATATCCGCAGACAATGATAAAATTGACTTCATTGTCATTCCCGTTAAATTTGGAATGCGCCACAAGCCATCTTTATCTTTTTTAAAATATTTTTTCTTTACTTGAGCAGCATCTGCAACTTTTAACTGATCCGCGTCATTAATCGACCACAGCCCAACCACATCATTCTTTGGTTTTGGCGGTGGCAATTGTCTAATCGCGTCATCAGACATTGCAGTCAATGTTCCAGGCACTTTCAGATAGTGAAGTGTTGATTCCGTTATTTCTCGAAATACAGGCGCTGCGACTTGCCCCCCATAATAATGACGTCCGCTAGGCTCGTCCAACCCTACATATACTGCGATCAATGGATTACTTGCAGGCGCAAACCCCACAAATGACGAGTGATATTTGCCAACCGCATATCCACCCACTTTGTGATCTGCTTTTTGTGCAGTACCTGTTTTTCCAGCCACATCATATTCCATACTTGCAGCTAAAGTACCTGTTCCACCTGCAGATACAACACCCTCTAATATAGCACGCATTGTTTTGGATGTATGTCGACTAATCGGATAACTCACAATTGTTGGTGTATTAATTGTTCGCACAGAATCATCGCCCATAACAACTTCCTTAACAAGATACGGTTTCAGTAATTTTCCTCCATTGGCAATAGCTGAAAAAGCCATCACCATCTGCAGCGGCGTTGCTGCAATACCCTGTCCAAATGCAATTGTCGCATATTGCAATACAGACCATTTATTTGGTTTTGATAAAATACCCGATGATTCACCAGGCAAATCAATGCTTGTTTTTGAGCCAAAACCAAATGCTCGAATTGACTCATAAAGCAAATCCCTGCCCATTTTATTTTCAATTTTATATGTTCCAATATTGCTGGACACTTTAATGATCTCAGATACTCCCAAATCGCCATAGGGATGAGTATCTTTAACAATATGATCTGCGATTTGAATCTTGCCATTTTCACAATTAAATTCATCATCCAATGTTATAATGTCCCTATCCAATGCAGATGCAACGACAATCACTTTAAATGTTGAGCCAGGCTCATAGGCATTAACAACCGCACGGTTTGTCCAATGCGATAATGGGTACTTAGAGTAATGATTTGGATTAAACATAGGATAACTTGCCATAGCAAGAATCTCCCCTGTATTTACATTAACAACAATAGCTGTTCCATCCTTGGCATCAGATGATTCAACAGCTTTAAGCAATTCCCGTTCCACAATATACTGCAGTGTTTTATCAATTGTTAATACAATATCCGATATATTAATAGATTGTATATCTGTCGGAGATAAGTATAAATACCCTCTTGCATCGCGCTTTAAATTGCCATAACTCAACTGCATTGCCAGAACATCATTATAGGATAATTCAATACCACCGAGCGGCTTTGAGTCATAACCCACAGCGCCTAATACAGATCCTGCAAGAAGCCCACTGGGATATTGACGTTTACTCTCATCCATCAAATTAATACCAGGAATATTCAATGATTTAATACGCATTGCCAGATCTTCATCAATCCGACGCTTGACCCATACAAATTTACGCTTACTTGAAAAACGATCCAATAGTGTTCGTCGTTCTACATCCAGTAAATCTGATAATTTTTGTGCAGCCTCTACGGGTGTTTTTAATTTTGATGGATTGGCGTATACAGACTTAACTTTAATATCAATGGCCAATTCACGCCGTTCTACATCCAAAATACGCCCGCGCAAACTGCTCGTACGAACAGCTGTTTTATATTGCCGAAGGGCCACTTCATCCAACTGATTGCTATTGGTTAAACGAAAAAATGCCGCACGGCAAAAGAGCGCTCCCAGGCAAAATGCAATAACACCACCCACCGTAAAAATGCGTCTGGCAGTTTTTACTTCCTCATTATGTTCCTCTAAACGATATCGTGGCATTGATCAGTTTATCTTTCCTTTTTTCTCAACATTTGTTTTGACGTATACAATTTCATCACCCAAAGGCAGACGCATATAATAATGTTTCTTTGCAATTTTCTCTAATCGCTCTGGTGATTTTAATTCCGCTACTTTCGCCTGTAATTTATTTTTTTGCTCAGATAATTCATGCACTTCTTTTCTAAGCTGACTAACACCATAACCCAACTGAATCATCTGAATTCGCATCCAAACAAAGAGCATGGCAATACTCACAGCAACAATAATTAAACTCACTACTTGGCGAATATGTTTGCGACGTTTAGCCAGATTTTTTTGTGCAACCGGCTGTTTTCGCACAACACTAAATGATGAATACCCAGTACTTGAACGACCAACATCCATCATACACCCCTTACCAACACTCGCATCTTTGCACTACGCGATCTAGGATTTTGAGCAATCTCATCATCACCTGCACAAATAATTTTTTTATATGCCAAATGATAGTCTTCATCCTTAGCCAATCGTTTAAATGTATGCTTTACCAGTCGATCTTCCAATGAATGATAGCTAATCATAATCATTTTACCACTCACTGCTAACAACTTTGGAGCTGTATTTAGAAGTATATTTATCTGCGCTAATTCCTGATTAACTTCAATACGAATAGCCTGGAATGTACGTGTTGCAGGATGAATCCGACCATAGCGCATCTTCGGTGGATAGCATGCTGCAATAATTTGAGATAATACCAATGTACTATCAATTGGACGCGCCTTACAGATGGCACGTGCAATACGCCTAGCAAATCGGTCCTGCCCATAGTCTTTAATGATAATAGCCAGCGCATCCTCTTCCATTTCATTAATCACAATACCTGCATGATATGCATCCGATTGATTCATACGCATATCCAGCGGTGCATCTTTTTGAAAACTAAATCCACGCTTTGCAGTATCCAATTGAAAGCTAGACACACCAAAATCTGCCAATATCCCTACTATATTTAATTGTCTAAGATCAGGTAATGATGACACATCTTTCATATCTGCATGAATGGCATTAAATCGATTGCCAAAACATTTAAGACGTTCAGATGCTGCTATAATTGCATCCATATCCCTATCAATCCCAACAATATTAATACCTGGCATTGACTCCAGCAATGCATGACTATGCCCGCCACCACCCAATGTCACATCCAATATACTACCCGCCATATTTATGGATGAAAATTCGTCTAGCACTTCCTTGCACAGTACCGGCACATGATAGGATTCGTCGATCACTGCATGACCTCTGGCCTATAATCGCCAGCAAAACTAATCAATGCCTCTTCTACGGATGTATATAAGTTCTCATTCCATCCCATAGCCTGAAAAATATAGCGAATATAATCACTGACTGCGGCCATCTTTAAATCACCGCCATCACATTTAAATGCAATAATTTGATCGACTATCTTACGAACTAACTTGTAGTCAAGATGCGTCAGTCCAGAGAAATTAAGCACTACATTATTCTGTTCACACTGAGCCAGAGACATAAATACATTTTCCAGCACATGTATATTATGACTCGACAATTCTCCATTTACGCCAACAATAGATACATCATGACATCTGGTAACTTCAAACATATCTCTCTCCCCAAAGATCCCTCGCAATTATTTCAATAGTGGGGCTGTTGAAAAATGCCCATCTTCGGTGTTTCCCGCTACACCCGCAATCCTCACGTACTCGCATGTACGCTCCGGTTACGGGTTTGCGGAAGCCTAGAATCTGGGCATTTTTGAACAACCCCTAAAATTGCTATTTCTCAACAGTCCCATAGTGAAAGCGCCTAAAAAACATCCCTTCCTTAGGCCAGTCTGCCCACTTACAATCCCAAATCAGCCAAGCGACTACCTAAATTTTCTAATGTACTTTGCGCATCATTAAATACAAGATCCCAACGATCTTTGGCCCAAATCTCAAATCGTTTTGTCATGCCCACAATAATGACATCACGCGACATTCCAGCATAATCACGCAATGATGCGGGAATGATAATCCGACCCTGCTTATCAATAGGGCATTCCACTGCAGCGGATATAAATACGCGCTGCAATGCTTTAACTTCTTCCATGAATTGCGGCAATGCGCTGACTTTTCCTTCCAACACCTGCCATTCACTCACTGGATAAGCCCATAAACATTGATCAAAATTGGTAATAATCACACGCTCATCATAATTGGAGCCCAATGTATCGCGAAAACGCGATGGCACTGATAATCGCCCTTTTGCATCAATTTGATGATTATATCGCCCTCGAAACATGAATACTCCCTAAGCATGGCCATCCATACCACTTCATACCACCATATGGGATACATACTGATATAACATGGATATCGTCAAGGTCTTTGCAGGCTAATTCATTGAAATATCATTACTTTTTTCAAAATGGACTTATTCTTGCGATAAAAAAAGTCGATTAAAAAACAAGACGTTAATACGACGCATAAAAGCATTATATTGATAAGCGCCGCAACTGCTTGTTTTTTATACTCTTTTTGAAATGATTATTTTACATGGTGGAACTGTTAAAAAACACCCATTTACTCAATAGAATTGAAGATTGTGGTAATTTATACATCAAAGGAAAACCTTATGATCGTATCAACTCCTGATAGATTAAATCATGAAGCTGCGGTCGAAATGCACGAATTGCAGTATTGGTAGAGGTGGGATGAATTCGATTACTGAGTAATATAACATGATACTTATTATCCAAATCAATCCACAGCGAACATCCTGTATACCCCAAATGCCCGATGGAATTGGCTGAAAAAAATCGACCCGAAGATGAATTCACAGAGGAAGGCCTCATCCAGCCTAGTACATATTGATCATTCTCCGGTTTATTTTCATCCGTATGCAAAAAATCATAGACTGTTTGTTGGGGCAACCAAGAACAATTTTTATGATAGCTACAGGCCAATGCCGCAGCAAATGCATCCAAATCCAAAGCACATGAAAACAAACCGGCATGCCCAGCCACTCCACCCAATGCATAGGCATTGGGATCATGCACCTGCGCATGAATGATTCGTTTGCGCCACGGGCAATCCTCTGTAGGGGCAAATCGACGGTTTTGCGCTAATATATCAGCCTGCTGTTTGGATATTTGCCCAATATTGCGAATGAAAAATGTATGATGCAATCCTAATGGCTGTGCAATATGATGACTAAAGAGCACATCTAACGGTGCATTCCCCGCTTCTTCTAAAATTCGACCCAATAAAATATACCCAATATCACTATAAATTATTTGATCTCCTGCCAAAGCAATCGCAGGCTCCTGATAGCAGGCATCCAACACCCATGCACGCCCTTCATCCGTACCCACCAAACTTCGCGGCAATTCTCGATAAAACGGTTGCCATGCGGCAAGCCCTGATACATGGGATAATAATTGCTGAACAGTCATCTGGCTATGAATTGACAAATCAGCTTTACCCAACCATTGCCCCACTGTATCAGACAAACGAAGCAACCCAGAAGAGCATAGTTCCATTGCAACACTCGCAGTACAAACAGCCTTACTCAACGATGCAATATCGAACAATGTCCCATTTCTGGCATCACCAAAATAAGAATGAAATACAATTTGATCTTCATGCCTAACCAATACTTCAGCTGCAGGAAAGACATTATCCCGAATCGCATGTTCACATAATTGTATAATGGCCTGATTCATATCGCATCCATAAGATAAAGCGTGCTATCTTGCGCTGTCATTGCAGATAGTGTACATGCTCGGTTTAGTGCAACAGTAAATGTATTTGCACAATGCCCGAATGGGCAACTCATCACAATTGGACCAGAAAACCCGGACAAACAATCCAGAATCATCTCCTTCATGTCATGGGTATCGTCCGCTCTATTTTCAAGAGTTCCAAATAAAATTGCTTTAGCGTTTAATAGCTGGCTCGAATTAATTAAATGCATTAGCATACGGTCAAGTGCATAGACATGCTCATTCACATCTTCAAGCATCACAATTTTTCCAGGTAAATCACTATGATATGCAGTCCCGACACTGGTGCTGAGCATACTAATACAGCCACCTGCTGTACGACCCTCACAGTTACCAGATTGAATAATATCTGCCTGTTGCAAGGAAATCGTGTATGATTTTGAGGGTGATAGCAATGCACGTAAAAAAGATCCCTTTGCATCCATATCTGTACCTTGTGCAAGTTGTGTTAATACAGGACCATAATAAACATGGCATTTAGTGTGTTTGGCAATCATATTAAGCAATGGTGTTAAATCAGACAATCCAACAATCGTTTTGCTGATATGCGCATATTGCGCCCAATTTATTTGAGTTAATAAACGTTGCACACCATAGCCACCACGCGCAAACAAAATAATATCAATGGAATCATCCGTAAGCAGTCGATTGATTTCATTCAAACGACGTTGATCATCACCCGCAAAATAGCGATATTGATCAAATATACTATTATCATATATAACGTCAAAACCATGTGCATGTAATTTTTGAATACCTACTTGAAATAAATCACGAGAAAAATGCCCAGAAAGCGCAGCAATACCCACACGTTTTTTTTCAGATCTTAATTTATCCCCCAACATGTATTTACTATACCCGCGTCCATCAAAAATCGCTAGTATTATATGACAATACAATTTACATCATGTAATTGTTAACAATCCAATATTTCTTCCCGTTTAAGAGAAATTTTCTATCTTCTGATAAAATACAGCCATCATCAGCTAACACATGTATACAAAGGAGTTATCAGTGTTAGTAAAAAAAATAATTTTAGTAATCGAGAATTAAAAAAAAAGAAATATCTTCCAACCTATTGATATCTTTCATATTTAAGTTTGGCATATCATTTGCGAATTCCCTTGATCACAATATCTGAAATCATAGTGATTATCAAAAAAAGGAGAAAAAATGACACGTACTTGGCTTATCGCACTCACAGCACTTATCACAACTTGCATGGTATCACCTCTTGTATATGCATTAAATGACTGCTACCATTCAGGGGAACAATTACTCATACATGATAATAGTACAGGACATGTTCGTTATGAACGTACTGAGACAATTTATCAGCAACCTGATAATTTTTTACTCGCCACAATTGAAGATGAACGTATTATTTTCACACCCATTGTTGAAGTTTTCAAAAATGAGCTTACCAATCGTTTACTTCGCATTGAATTATCCACTGGCCATAGTTTGATGATCACAGAATCCCATCCAGTATGGGTGAATGACACATTTATCACAGCTGGCACATTAAGCATCGATGATACATTAACCAGTATTACTGGCGAATCCGTAAGCATCATGGATGTCAAGGTGATGAATTATGATGGATTTGTATATAATTTTGCTATCAATGGTTCAGGCATACAAATCAGCGATGGCATCCGCCTAGGCGGATCAGACATATAAAACCAACTCAACAACTAATTACACTATGGGACTGGTGAAAAATAGCAATTTGTGGGGTTGTTCAAAAATGTCCAGATTCAAGGCCTCCCGCAAACTCGTAACCGGAGCGTACATGCGAGTACGTGAGGATTGCGAGTGTAGCGGGAAACACAGAAGATGGGCGTTTTTCAACAACCCCACTATCAATACACTATGATTTCACAAAAGCGCCAGCATAATGCTGGCGTTTTTTATAAGAGAATAAATCCAGATGGCATCCGTCTAATTTGGAATTTTCTGTATGCGCCCTCATTGAAATTTGCTGTTTAGCGAAGTGACAGCGTAATGAGTGTTAATGCAATTATTACATTGATCAAGCGCTTATGCATTACAGAATTAAAAAACTGAATCTATACAACTTTCTTCAAAAATCAAATTTCTACTGGACAATCTCATAAACTCATTATATTTAGTAAAACTCTATTTGGGGAGGTGGCCGAGTGGCTGAAGGCGGCACCCTGCTAAGGTGTTATACGGGAGACCGTATCGAGGGTTCAAATCCCTCCCTCTCCGCAACAAAAAACCCTCACTAATGTGAGGGTTTTTTATTGCGGCAAAGGGTCGGTGAGAACGCTCACGTTCAAACAGGAATGGCCTATAAAAACAGAAATCCTAAAAATAACTGTGTAATTGCATAGGAAAAGACCTATATGAATAAAAAGGGACTCCAAAAAATCGGATACGATGAACGAATAGACAGTGTAAGCGGTGAATACCTTCAGGACGGGTTTACGATTGCCAGAATAATCGAGGTAAAAATAGCTATACCGTATCAAATGGTCGTCATGAGATGCCGGCAGAACTCTGCGGTAAATTTCTATTTGATATAGAGAATACAAGCAATTTTCCGACTGTCGGTGACTGGGTAACAATACAGGCCCTTTCTGATAATGCACTTGCCCTTATCCACTCTGTCTTGCCGCGCAAGACGCTATTGAAGTGTAAAGAAGCTGGCAGAAAAATAGCATTCCAGCTGATTGCTGCCAATATAGACATCGGATTAATCGTACAACCAGCAGATCAGATTAACCTGCTGGATGGGACTGTTGAAAAACGCCCATCTTCGGTGTTGTTCAGCAAATTCAATTCAGTTACATACTCGTATGTATGCGCCTTCATTGAATTTGCTGTCCGCCTAGAATCTGGGCATTTTTGAACAGCCCCTAAAATACCTATTTCTCAACAGTCCCTGGATAGGTATTGCGCGATGCTATAATGAGAGCGATATACAACCTATAGCGGTATTTACGAAAAAAGATCTGATCCCACCTGATGAGATCTCATCCATACAAAATGACCTTGCCATGTTACACATGCAATATGTGTTTATCAGCAATGCCGTCAAAGGTGGAGAAACGGATCTATCCAAAAATCTCGTTTCAGGTAAAACATATTGTTTACTTGGCAAATCCGGAGTCGGCAAGACATCCCTTCTCAATCGATTGCTTCATAGTGATGAGTTCAAAGTAAATAATGTTCGAAAAAAAGATGGAAAAGGAAAGCATACCACTACAAAACGACAGCTGGTGTGTCTTGATTCCGGCAGCATCTTCATTGATACACCAGGCATGCGAGAACTTGGAAATTTTAAAATAAACAAAGGCATCGATGAAACGTTTGAAGAGTTCTCTTTGCTAGCATTATCCTGTCGCTTCAAAAATTGTACCCATAACCACGAAGAGGGATGCGCAGTTCTTGACGCTATCTCACGGGGAAAATCGAACAAACTAGATATGATAATTTTTTAAAGCTCAAACGAGAGGCAGAATTCTATGACATGTCATATCATGAAAAGCGCCATAAGGATAAATCCTTTGGAAAAATGATAAAACAGTACAAAAAATTTAAAAATCAGCAATAGCGCTTATCCGGCAACCGATTGACCCGCTGCTCGTGTACAAGCAACGCACACACATATATATTATTGCGATTAATCTTTAGATTGCCCTCACAAACCTACCTCACATGTACATCCACTATTTGAAATCGACTTGGATTTTTTGTCGTATGCGGATCATTATCATAGGTGATCATCAGTCGCAGTGTATCATCATGATCATACGGTAGTACACAAATGCCTTCGGCTTTCATACCATAACCAAAACTAGTGATTTCTCGCAATACATGCGGTGTATCTTTTGAAACCAACCATAGTTTATTCTCAAAAAAATTATTTTCATCATCCTCGCTGGCTGTTGTTACTAAAAAACCTTTTAGCCGAGGCACGTATTCCAAAGAGGATAATTCAAATCGTGTACCTGAGCTGGCTACACCTGCTTCAAAATCCAGTTGTTTTACAAATGCAAGTTGATCGCCATTTTTTGCAGACGTTAAATCATCTGACAAATAGATGCGAAATGATTTTTTCAAATCCACAGCCTGCCGCACACCAATGGCGAGTCTCCCATCCCATATAGCAAGGCCTTCCAACTTCACAAGATCCCCATTTTTATCCGGTGGATATACACCTTTCCTCGTTAAGGCCTGATCCAAGTAAAACCTACTCACATCCATTATTTTATTTGGAATACCCTTTTTATTAAATGATGTAAGCGCAAAACGGATTAAATAGGAATTCACCTGATAGTATTTTAATCCACCCGTATGCGAACTGAGCAGATAATAATAATGTCCATCATAGGCCATGGCTTCCCATTTAATGAATGGATTTTTCTTTATTGATGCAGATAGTTTAAAATTACCGTTATAAATGCGCGCCACTTCCTTACCCGTACGGACATTCACCACAAACACCCCTTTAGTTCGATCATCCGCAACCAACACATAGTTTCCTTGCCCAATGGGCGCAACTGCCGATGCCTCCAATGCAGTATCCACTTTATTTTTTGATTTCATGAATGGCCATGTGGGCGATGACAATTCATATGAATCCGCCCATGCAGTGGTTATTGCGCATATGCATATAATGATATAACCGACAAATGATTGAATTTTCATAAATATAATCCCATCTATAAAAAATAATGGAGCAAATTCACTATTAAAAATAATTATATATCAATGAGTTACAAATATATATCGATTTTCTGAGGTATAGCTCGAAAAGACTACCAGTTCCAATTTAATCTTTTTTCATAATGAATAAATAATTAAATCCGCGCAAATAAAAATTGCCCTTCACCGCCTCATCCAAAAAATTCTTTCGTTTGAGTTTTTTATTATGGCGCACCACAGAAACAATATCGAGTGCCCGGAAGTATTTTTGTAATATTCCAAACAACTCAAAACCAATAGGTACAAACCCTTTTTTATTTTGATAGGTGTCGGACACATACAATGCCATACAGCGCTTAGGCCGCATGATACGGTGAATTTCAGCAATCACCCGATGCATGGATTTAAAATAGTCCACCTCAAATGCAGATAGTTTACCAATACATCGCTTATCATCGGAATAATCAATATGCGTGGAATATGGCGGATCGATAAATACAAAATCCGCTTTTTCATCCTCTAAAGGTAGCTTTCTTGCATCGGATCGAAAAATATCCTTTCGCGTGGGATTTAAGTCATAGCCCAATGCGCGCCGATTTAAGTCCCTAGCCACATCCAATGTCGTCCCGCTGCCACACATGGGATCCACGATTAAATCTTTTTTTCTTGTATAACGATTTAACAAGTTCCAAATAATATAGGATGGTGTTGCTCCTTCATAGTCTTTACTACCCTGTATTTCCCCACCATAATGTTGAGAAGGATAATCCCACAAAGTGGTACCATGCATGGGCACATTGTTTCTAGTATTATTCATACAATCCTCTTTGTTATTAATACGATTTTTTTCCGTAAATCCGCTGATAATTCCAATAGGCTGTCATGACTTTTTTCACATATAAATTTGTTTCTGCATACGGTATTTCCTCGATCCATTCATCAATACTTTGTTTTTTATTTGACTGAACCCAGCGTCCAGCTGCTTGCTCGCCTGCATTATAAGAAGCAATCATCGCAATTGGGTGGTCGGGAAACATCGTATTCAATGTATGAATATAATGCATGCCCAATGTAATATTGAGCGTTGGGTTCATCAATTGCTTTCGCGATATGGCGCGATTATTCGCATACTGTTTAAATCGGTTGGCAGTGTAAGGCATGAGCTGCATAAGCCCCACTGCCCCTGCAGACGACACAACCTTTTCTTGGAAAAAAGATTCTGTGCGCATCAACGACCAAATGAGTATGGGGTTAATCTGCAATAGTCGACTTAGCGGCATGATCACCAAGTCATAGGCAGGAGGAAATCGACTTGCAACCGAACGATGCGCCTGATAATTCGTATAGGCATTTTTCACAGATCCTTTATAATATAGACCTGCCACTTTAACGCCAAAATAATAGGCATTATTTTTCTCAGCTAAACTCCGCAGCACATCGGCATAGTCTTTTTTTCCGGCAATTGTCACATGCGCCAATTCCTTTTGCACCAAATCGGATAGCCCCATAGCATCAAATATAATCGCACGATTCACATGAATCGCATAGGTATCATTGGGTGCAAATCGGATTGATGAATTATTTAACTTAATGCGCTTTAACTTCCGAGAAAACAATGTATGCATATTTATAGGTCTGCGCTTTAAGCGAAGTCTCGCCAACTGAGCATAATATCCATAGGGATATTTTTGAATGAGCGTTTGAAACAATGCCTTGCCTGTTTGTCGCTGTTTTATCCTCGTTAATGCAACTGCCTTCCAATACATGATGCGATCATTGATATGATATTTTTTAGCACTCCCTTTTAGCAATTGATCGAATATACGCACTGCCTTTGCATAATTCTTCGTTTGATAATAACACCATGCCAAATACCAATTGGCCATGGTACGGAGTTTTCCCCGAAGCTTATACTTTGCCAATACATTCGTCCACTTGGCTATTGCAAAGCGGTAGGCCCCTTTATCCATATGCAAATAAGCAATTCGGTAAGCAGTTAGACCTGCCAAACGTGACTTTGGATTTAATTTTTTCAACTGTTTTTTTCGTATTGCAAGCGCTTTTGAGTATTCACTTTTCTTGGCATATAAATTCACCATCAGCGATGGAATTGCATCCAAGTATGAAAATGTTCGCGCATATTGCTTTATCTCGTGCAACAATGCCAATGCCTGATCATAATCATGCAACCATCGATAACTCTGCGCCAACAACCATTTCATCTTCACGCGATGGGCATGCGTGATATTTTTTGATACCAATGGTTTAAGCCGCAACACAATATCATCCCATTGTGAATACTCAGCAAATGATTCGCATAATGTGATTTGACGAGATGTACTATCTGCCAGCCAAGCCATCACATCCACCTTAAATCGCTTGCGAATGGCGCTCGTCCATTCGGTTAACTGCATTAGCTCTGCTTCAGAACGACTGGACAGCATCAATTTCTTTGCCAATGCAATGCTTGCAGATTTCTTTTTAGCCGAAAGATATAGCTGCAATCGTTTGATATCCATATCGCGATGATTTATTTCCGGTAAATGTGACTTTGCGGACTCATACATATCTTCTGATTGCTGATATTTTTTATGATATGCATAAATCTCAGCCAAACCCTGATACGCATTTGCCTTCCATATACTATCCAGGCTGTTTTGCAATATGGCTTGAAAAAGAATTTCCGATTGATTCCATTTTTTCGTATGCAGTGCAATAAGACCTTGATAATATAGCAATGTATCATCAATTTGCCATAAATCTGGAAAAGCATCTTTCAACCAATACTCTGCCAAACGATATTCTTTATTTACAATTGCCTGATGCGCTTTTTGAAATTTTTTCACTGATTGTTTAGACGGAAAACCCATGGACGCACTGCCATAGGCATTAGCAGTCAGAAAAAAAATGATTAGAGAAATCCCTAAAAATAATTGTTTAATCATAATGAGTAATTTCATGAACCTTCCACGGCTTAAAAAGATGATCCGAATGATAGAATCAGCATTCCATATTTCACATTACCGCCGGTAATTGGATCTGCGAGTGCAGATACGCGATCTCGGTTTAAGACAACAATACCATAGCCCAAACGCCCATGAATTGGCAAGCCATGGCCAACAATAAAATCCCCTTTTAGTTCCGCACCCACACTTAATAAAAAGTGATCAAAGAAGTCAGAAGCACGATCGCAGCTCCCTGATGTAGAACTACAATGCGCATACCAGGCATTGCCATAGTCCGCAAATACAGCAGCACTAACACTTTTCAAAAAAAATGGCATAGTGCCTAGCCCTCGCTGAGGCGATACAATTGGAATACGAAATTCGGATGAAAATAACATGGCCCGCGTTGCAGAAAATGTAGATAAAGGAATACCCCTTAGTGGAAAATAGTGTAATGAACCTGAACTTGCCAACGTACCTTCGCCTAAATCGCCACCCATGCCAAATGTGCCCTGCACTAGCGTATCTCCCCACGTAATGCCACCTGCACCACGAAGTGCGACAACATAATGATGTCCCAAAGAAATATACTCCCGCCAGTCACCTGCAAAGATAATCTGCTCATTGCGTGCACCGCTACCAAAGACCTCATTGCTAATCGATGTGCTCAACTTGATAGATCGTCCTTTTTCTGAACTAATAGATGCTGCATAGCGCCGTGCATTATTATAGCCATATCGCAAACGAAAACCTGTAAAATAGCCCAAGTTCAACAAGTTTCGATTCGCAGCTGTTAAGTTATTTTTCACCTTATGATGCTCCAAAAAATAACTTAACGTAAATCCATGGCCTTTAAAACTTTGTGATGCAAAAACAGTGGCTGCTCGACGATGTTCATATAAATGGACAATGCCTGTGCTTCCACCAAAGTTTCTATTTCCAAAATCCACGGCATAGTCCATCACTCTAAATCCGAAACGCGGACGAAACTGACTATAAGTATATTGAAAACTACCCCCTATATGGCTGATATCGCTTCGATACTGCACACCGCCTATCCAAGTATGCCACCGCAGCGGATCCATACCGCCTGTATTTAACCCCATAAACATGGTATCGCCAAAAATAAACATCGGCGCAATAAAGCGAGGTAATAGAAGGGATTTTCCAAACGGACGATAGGATTTTGTATCTTCAAATACATGGTCAATTTTTTCCTGATCTTGCTTGGATAATGTTAATTGTTTATAATCAATAATCGCGTCGCGTGACTCTGACCGATTGTGATGCAACTGTGCAAGCATTGGTGTTGCAGATTTTTTTGGCATTACCCATCTTGCAATTTCATAACCACCCGAATGATATCGCCTGCCAATAATGCTGCTTCCATATGGACGCGTGGGCTGAAATATCCCGGTAAGTGTATTGGTAAGTGCTTTTTCATTTTCCCCCTTATAGGAAATCCGATATAAATTATTAACCCCATTTTGATCGGAGCTAAACACAATATATTGCCCATCTGCATTCCACATAGGCCGTGACTGAATAATACGCCCTTTGGCGGAACTTAGTGCCATTGGCATCTTACCATCACTATTATATCGATATATTCGCCATCCCTTATCTGCCTGCCATTTGGATGCTACAATGTATTTTCCATCTGGCGACAACCGTGGATAGGCCAATTGCGTATAATCTTCATCCGATGTTAAATACGTTACTTTGCGTGTTTTACGATCAAATACAGCTAGCCGATCAATCATAGCGCCTGATTTAACGAATAATACATGATCGGTATCATGATAAAATTCAGGATCCTTCGCACGCATGCCAAATGTTAGACGCTTTATTTCATGAGACTCGCCATCAAATTTAATGGCATATATATCGGATACAAAACGATGCTTTAATCGACGCATTGTTGAGTAGAGCAATTGTGTCCCATCTGCACTCCATGAAAAATAATTGGCCTTGTGACCGCGTTTTAACATTTTTATTTTTTTTGTTTCAAAATCATACAAACGTATTTCACTGGATTGATGCGGTGTTTGCACGCTATACACCAGCTTCTTTGCATCCGGCGACAATGTGGGTGCATTCAGCTGCTCATCTTTTCCTTGCTCAATAATAGTTTGGTATGCAGATATCGGATTTTTTGACAATTCATCACGTTGAATTAAATAGCGATGCTTTAAAAAAGCATACCATTCATACCATAAATCATAGACACTTTTCCCATAAATACGCTTGGCATGATGGTTAATCATCGTTAACAATAAGGATGATCGAATTTGTTTATCCCATTTTAGAAAATTATCTTCACCATAAGCGTCGACCAACCAATGCACAAATCGCACACCATAAATATATGCTGCTGCACTCCCTGGATGACGATACCCCAACCCATCTGCTTGATCAATTTTAGGGAATTTTTTCTCTAATACTGCGCTTCGCACCACCATATCACTATAAGTTCCTCGCCCTCGCCCTGCTTTTGTATAAATTGTTTCATCGTATTGTGCCAAACCTTCACGCAACCATATGGGATTTAAACCAGACGGTGCCGTTGTTTTACCAAGAAGATAACGAAAGGGCGTCCATAAACCACCATAAGCATCAATTTGTACAATGTGAGTAAACTCGTGAGTCAGCAATGTGCGCAACCAATCATCGTAATGGGCCAGTGATGATTCTGGATCTGGCGGACCTGCATAAATGATCATCCAATTATATGGCAAGACACTCGCAATGCCATTGGAATCATCATGACTATCAATAAGAACCACTTCCGTGCGTCCCCATGGCTCAAACGACCATTTTTTTGTAATCTCCGGATAGATTTCTTCCAAAATAATGGCCGACTGTTTTGCAATCTGCTCAATTGATTTGGGATAATTAATTTTAAAATGCTCTGTCTGCACACTTTGCCATGAAAGCGTTGGATCAAATATGCCTGCAATGGATGGCGAAGAAAAGAATAGTACGGATAATAAAATTAACACTACAACAACCAGGTATAATTTAAATATTTTTCGCATGTCCATAAAATACTCAAACATAGTTAAAACCTCAACGTCTAAATAAAATAATATACGCCGATCCAATCATTTTTTTGATTGATGGATGCGGTATGTATTTGTGTTTTTTAAAAAACATTTCTACTATACGAAAACAATTATTTTATATCATAATGTACGGGGGAAATAGAATGACAATTGCAATCCATGTCACCCATGAAGCCATTGGAAAAATCGGCGGCATTGGGGCTGTACTTGAAGGCTTATTGCCTACTCCCATATATCAAAAAACATTTCCAACAACCCTGCTCTATACGCCTTTATTCACAAAAGATGCCTTGCTTGAAAATCGCTTGGGCGATAATGCAGAGGTTCTATATTCCAGCATTGACAAGTATGATAGCGATCACTGGTCTGATATATTTGCCCCCATTCAATCCATGTATGGCATTCATATTGTCTATGGTAAAAAAACATATCAGCCTGCAGGGTCGCAATTGCAAACAGTCACTGATATTTTAGCGGTGGACATCGCTGATATGACGCCAAAATCCATCGATGCATTTAAGTATGCACTTTGGCAGCATTTTCAATTTCGCTCAGATAAATACAGCGCAGACACTGACTTTGAGCAGTTCTTACGCTTAGGAATTCCATTAACAGCCATTTTAGACAGCCTTTATCCAGAGCAGGCCGCACACATATTCTCACACGAATACATGGGTATGCCATCGGCATTGGCCATTAAGATCGCTCAAAAAAATAACTGCCGCATGCAGGATAAAACAATCTTCTATGCACATGAAATATGTACAGCCAGATCCATTGTTGAAAACCATCCTGGGCATGATCTATCATTTTATAATCTTTTGAATGCAGATACTAGCGATGGCATTTCTATGGAAGATGAGTTTGAATCCTTTGCGCATTACTCGCGTAGCGAATTGGTCAAGCTTGCCTGCGAACTCGATCATATCTATGCAGTAAGTGATATTACCAAACGCGAGTATCAATATCTTTGTCCTCATGTGGATATAGATAAAATTCATACTGTCTACAATGGCATTTCATACAATCATATTCCTTATAAGGAAAAACAAAAAAGCCAGCGATTGATCAAAACATATTGCGAATCATTGTTTAACTTTAAACCGGATTTTATTTTCACCCATGTCACGCGCCTGGTGCCGAGTAAAGCAATTTGGCGAGATATCCGTTTACTAGAGAGCCTCGACAAACACTTTGCAGCCAATCGTAAAAAGGGAGTTTTCATTTTACTCTCTACATTGATGGGTAATGGCCGCTGCAATGACGATGTACATCAAATGGAATTTGAATACGGTTGGCCCGTACTTCATAAAGAAGGATGGCCCGATCTTGTTTATTCTGAAGTTGACATCTACCGCTCACTGGAAATTTTCAATGCGCGATCGCAAGCCATCAAAGGAGTTTTCTTAAATCAATTTGGTTTTGATCGTTTACGCTGTGGCATGCGTATTCCAGAAAAAGCCAATTTTCTCCATTTACGCCAAGCCTCGGACCTTGAATTTGGAATGTCCATTTATGAACCTTTTGGCATTGCCCAACTGGAAACACTTCCTTATGGAGGACGACCCGTAGTAAGCAGTGTATGTGGTTGTGCCTCCCTATTAAAACAGCATATGGAAAACAATGATCACTTTATTATTGATTTCACCAAAGTGCCGGCCAAATTACAAAATGCCTTTCAGCATAAAAATGACTATAAACATATTTCAACTCAGCTACGTGATTTAGTAGAAACAGAAATTTGTAATGATGTTAGCGGGCAGTTATTTGAGGCATTGCCACACAATCAAATCAGCCGTCAAGCCATCTATGAACATATGCAGGATTATGCCAAACGATTGGATTGGAACGAAATCGCAGTCAATGTATGCAGCCCTTTTTCCAAATAAATTGCATTATATCTAATGAGATTACCTACAAAACAGCCATGTTGTAGGCAGTTCCATTATGTGCAATCATGTGCAATCATGTGCAAAAGTGTGCAAAAGTGTGCAAAAATCAGTACAATTATCATTTTTTCTTGCCAAAAAATCTCCATAGTCTATGACTCAAGAAACGACGAATAACGATGGAGAAACTATGAACACTCATTATGCATGGATTGGCATTATTATCGCAATATTATGCAGCGTAACAGCATGCAATAGTGATAAAATTTTAGGAGATCAATCACGTATTGCAGGTACTAATAAAGGTTATCAAGAAAATGACAAATATCAATATGCAAAATCCTTATATGAGCAAGAGCAATATGCAGAAGCACTGGATTCATTTATAGAACTCGGGCACATATATCAAAAAAATGCGACTATTTTTAACTATATCGGCTTATGCTACTATCATCTGGATAATTACGATCACGCATTAAAAAATTATAATCGCGCTAGCAGCTTATCACCCTTTTATGCAACACCGCTTCACAATATGGGGGTAATTTACCTTGAAAAAAATAATTATGAAACAGCCCTTGAGTATTTTTCAAAAGCAATTGCATGTGAAAAAGAAGATGATCCTTATACAGGAACTTATATATTGCGTGCGCGCGTTTTTTATTACTTGGAACAGTCTGTTAATGCACTCTCGGATTTAAGCACAGCAATTGAATTAGACCCAACATCCATACACGCCTATGCATCACGTGCTGGCATATATCGACGCATGGGAGATTTTAACTCCGCACTCAATGATGCAAATACAATTATTCAAATGGATGATACGGAGATTGATGGTTATATTTCCAGGGCATGGATCTATGCCAGCATGGATGATATTGATCAAGCAATCGATGAATTTGATATTGTTTACTCACATGCATCACCCAGTAAAATCCCAGTTCACAAATTGGCGCTTGTTGAAATGTTGATCATATTCAATCACTATGACAAAGCAATAGAGCAATTATTGTCACTTGAGCAAGAAAGCAACTTAGCTGAGAAAATAAACATTTTAATCAACTATCATCACGCCATACTTGCAAAAGTACAAAATAAAGACACAACACCATATGATCAATATTTAAATGATATGGCGACAACCCCCATTACTCTTCACTGGAACTTTCATCTTATTGAAGAATGGTTAGACACTGTAAACTTACCAGAACACACCATTGACTATATTCGCGACAAAACAGAGTGGATGCAGCATAAATTTTACTAGGGCGTGTCCTCAATTCGTTTAAGAATCCACTAAATGCGTATAAATAGGCAAAAAAAGAAATTAATTCCCTAATGCCATACATTTTTTGTCATCATCGGACTTGATCCGATGATCCATGAAACAACTGTAAACACTGGATTATCGGGTCAAGCCCGATAATGACAGATATTTAGATGTTCAATTGAGGATACGCCTTAAACCATCACTTAAAATAAAAAAACCGCCATATATAATCATTCATATATGACGGGTTTTATTTATAAAAGTAAAATTATTACCCCTTCCATTTCACATATTCAGGAAATACATGATGAAACAATGCATCGTTTGGCACAATTCGAACACCCGTTTCCTGCAATCCTGATCCTTTTATATCTAGCTCAATATTATATTTCGCAACTTTATCATCATATGTTTCAACATATGTCATGGGCATATATTTATAGTCATTTAGACCTGCTCCATACTGATAAAACAGCTCTACATTAAATAAAGACATATCTGTATCACCTGTAAACACATAGCTATCAATCACAAGATGACCCTCTGTATGCAAACTCTTTTCATCCAAAATTGGGAAAAAATCACGAATATGAACATCTGACCAATAGCGATCAATCAGTTCTTTATGCGCGAGTAAACGCTTTAATAGCTCCCCCTTATTATGGGTAATGCGACTAGCCATATCCATCTGTGGCAAGTAAAAGCGATACAAATAATCTCGCACTGCGCGATGCATATTAAAACCCGACGATACTGTGGCAATAGATCGCTTCATCATGGATATCCACTTTGTCGGCACATCACCTTCACCACGATCATAGTATGTGGATGTAATATCATTTTCCAATAATTCGTAAATTTGATTGGCTTCCGCTTCATCAGCAATGTCATTATTGCAACACTCTTCACCCGCATTAATTGCCCAACCATTACTACCATCATAGGCTTCTGGCCACCAGCCATCAAGCACACTAAAGTTCAATACACCATTAATACCGGCCTTCATCCCAGATGTACCGCTTGCTTCCATGGGTTTACGTGGATTATTCAACCATACATCCACACCCTGAACTAAATGACGACCAATATTAATATCATAATCTTCTACAAAAACGACATGATTCTCTACTGGATAGTCATTGATAAATTGAAAAATACGTTTAATTAAATCCTTGCCAATACCATCTGCAGGATGTGCTTTCCCCGCAAATACAAGTTGCACAGGCCGTTCAGGGTTAGTTAGGATAGCGGCCAATCGCTCTGGGTCCATAAAAATTAAATTCGCCCGTTTATATGCGGCAAAACGCCTTGCAAAACCAATGGTTAAATATTCTGGATTCAAGATACTACTGATATCCATTCGTTTGCCCTTACCAATGCCACGGTGCTTCGCCATTTTACGAAGTCGCCTACGAATAAATGATACATTTTGTTCTTTTCGACGTCGATGCGCATTCCATATTTCATTATCTGGAATTGTATCCACCTTTTCCCATAATGAATCACTTTCCGCATTATGTAGATAATCAGGCCCCACATAGCGATCAAATAATTCAGCAAGCTGCAAACTCAGCCAACTTTGAATATGCACACCATTGGTCACGCCTTCAATTGGATACTCCGTAGTATGGCGATTGGGATATAAGCCCTTCCACATACCCCGCGATACTTCGGCATGCAATTCAGATACGGCATTGGCTTTTCGTGAAAATTGAAGCGCCAATGCAGATAATGAAAATGAGGCATCCTTAAAGACAATTTTCTTTGTCTTTTTATCATCTGAAACCATCTCTATTTTTTCTGTATTAACTTTTCCAAAGCATAATAAATCGTTCATGGAGATATGCAGCTCATTCGCAACAGGAGCTAAGTAATCTTGAATCAATTCATCATCAAAACTTTCATTTCCAGCAATTACCGGCGTATGCGTGGTAAACACAGTGCTGTATTGAATAGTCAGCTTTGCTTCTTCCATGGAATAACCTTTTTTGGTTAAACTCAATAATCGCTCAAAAATACTAAATGCCGTATGCCCTTCATTTAAATGATAGACTTTAGGAGTAATACCCAATGCGTTCATCGCAATGATACTACCACGCCCCACCAAGAGCTCCTGCTCTAAGCGCACACGACGATCCGAATCATACAACCGTGATGTAATATAACGATGTTCAGGCTTATTTTTTTGAATATTCGTATCCAGTAAATACAGTGGCACTCGACCTACCTGAATCTTCCAGACCTTTGCATATATAATATCTTTTTTAAGAGGCACTTCAATTATAAGTGGCGTTTGATCGTCATTGAATACCTCTGAAATCGCCCGAAGATACCATTGTTGATCTTGATATTCCTCTACCTGAGTACCGTCTACAGAAATTTGCTGACCAAAATACCCCACGCCATACTTCAATCCAAAGCTCACCATATTACAACCAATATCAGAAGCTGCCTTTAAATGGTCCCCAGCTAAAATTCCTAAACCGCCAGAATATCCTGGAATCGATTCATGCAATCCATACTCCATACATAAATAGACGATCACATCATCGGATGAAAATGGTTTTGTTTCGCCATTTTCTTTGTATACACCTTCAAAGTTCATATAGCGTTTAAATTTATCATAGACGCTATTAACCTCATATATAAATCCTTCATCCTGAGCTATTTCATTTAAGCGCATTTCACCCACATTAAAGAGTACATCGATGGGACTATGATTGTGCTCCCGAAACAACTGCGGATTAATACGGTGAAACAATCGCTGAGCATCTTTATCCCAGCAAGACCATACATTCATTGCAATTTCGCACAATGGATTTAGTGAATCAGGTATGGTGGGCTTTACAAAAAAAGAGCATAAATCCATAACAATCTCCCCTGTTATTTTTTTAAATTATATCTATATAATTATAAGCGCTCGCGCAAATAGGCCACTGCATTCATGAAGAACATATAGGCTTGATGTGGTGTTTGATATGGTGAAAAGTATTTATGCACATCGCCATCTTGAAAATATTTTGTACACATATAATAGTAATGATCGGATGTGGATAGTCGACGCGCTGATTCCATTAAATCGGTACGTCCTTTTTCTTTAATTTCACGAAATACATCATAAAATGATTCAATGGCATTATGCTGTAAATCATTTTCCAACCATGCCGATAAATCACGTTCTGTATCTGCCCATGATACTGGATAGGGATAAGATAGCACTTCAGGCGCATAATTAAGAATATCAATAGCATCCGAAGGCCAAGCAAATGACATATGCGGGTATTTAAATACCTGTTTGGGTAAATCACGCATAAAATCAAAAATACCTGTTTCTGCCCATTGATGCTCACCAAAGGTTTCATAATCCATAAATAAGTTAGCAAATAAATGTTTATCCCCATGCTCAACCAAACTTAATTTAGATAGCCATTGTGAAAATTTATCCGCAGTTAACGGAAATTCTGGCCACGCACGATTTGAAAATCGAAATGCAATATCATCTGCTAAACTATAATATTTTAACATCAGCAGCATATGATGATTTTGTGCCATATACGCATATAATGGTGAACGCCAGCCTAAAATTTTCTCCACACCTTCTGCTAAAATGACTTTAAAATCAGCCTCTTCCCACACTAAATTTGAAATTGCATCCTGATAAATCAGCTCTGTATTTCGAAATACAACAGGATCATATCCGAATTCATCCTGCATCAATTGTTTGTGCATACGGACTTGTGTTAAAAATTCTTCTTGATCATAAAAAAATGACAATGAATGATAATATGTTTCACCAATAAATTCCACACATCCTGTACGTGCCAATTCTTTGAAAGATTCTAGCACTTCTGGATAATATTTTCGAAATTGCTCAATCGCCACACCTGTCACTGAAAATGCGATTTTTACACGCCCTTCATAACGATCGATGAGCTCTTTTAATAATTTATTAGTAGGTAAATAGCACTTATCACCAACTTTTCGAACCACAGAAGCATTTAGCTTCTCATCGAATAAATCTGTATCTCGTCCAATATCCAATACATTTAAATGTCTGACTCGATAGGGTTGGTGAACTTGAAAGTAAAAGACTATATGGAGCATATGGTTTCCTTGTATACATCAATGGCTTTCACTGCAGCATCATACCAACCAATGGACAATGCTTCTTGTTGACCTGCTAGTGCAACGCTTTCTCTTTGTTTTGGATTTTCTAAAAGTTCTAAAATAACATTAGTCATCCGATCAATATCCCAGAAATCGATTTTATAGGCATTGTGAATCACTTCTGACACACCGGACTGTTTTGACACAACAGCCACAGCGCCATAGGCCATAGCCTCTAAAGGAACGATCCCAAAAGGCTCTGAAACAGATGGCATAATAAAAATATCCGTTCCTGATAAAATCTCTTCCACTTGATCCCGATTTAAAAACCCACTAAACAGAAATCGATCTTTCAATCGCTTTGATGCTGAATTGTGTACCATACGATTAAACATATCACCACTACCTGCCATGACAAAACGCACATTGGGATATTTATCAAGCACGCGTCTGGCAACTTCTAAGAAATAGTCCGGTCCTTTTTGAATGGTGACTCGACCTAAAAAGAGCACCATGAGATCTTTAAATACTTTTCGCCGTTTTTTTCGAAGCGGTGACATCGAATAGGCATTATATACCACACGCACTTTTTTAGGATGAACCACATATCGATCCATAATCATTCGTGATGTATATTGTGACACTGAAATCACACGATCCGCAGAGGTTAGGCCCGCATATTCAATTTTATGAATTCGATCATCCCCCTCGCCACCAGAGCGATCAAATTCTGTGGCATGAATATGGGAAATCAATGGGATTTCCAATAGATCCTTTAACGGAACTGCGGCCGGATATGTCAACCAATCATGTGTATGAATCAAATCATACCCCAACAAGTTGTGCGCATTTTTCAATACTCGCTCTGTAAAAAATCGTACCTGCTTAAAAATATCCTCTTCGCCATATATATGTTCACTTAAATCATCGACCGCTTCCACTTTCCAATTAATTCGTTTATTTAAAATGCGATCTACTTTTTTTCGAATTTGTTGGGCAGGCGTCACATATGAATCAGGATACTGTTTATAGCCTAAATTAATCATGCGTTCCTGAACATCTTCACTCCAATTTTCTTCACAAATAGATTCCATTCGCTTGTCCATCGCAACATATGGCAAGTTATCCACATCATCCGGTGTACGTAATTGAAAAATGACATTTTTTTCCGTGGGCAGTAGCATATCCACTTCCACGCCCAACTCCAAAAGTGCTCGGATTAATCCATAACATGCCATCCCCAATCCACCGGAAATAAATGGCGGAAATTCCCATGTTAGTAGCAGTATTTTCATGAATTCCCCTTACCTATACATCCAATAGTAGATGTTCAATTTCCAATAGTGCAAATACATTTCTCGCATATGCGCTACAACCTTTAGGCATGTATGGATCAATGCCATCCCATAGTTCTGCAACACTTGCCATCTCACCCTTTAAAAACCCATCCCGAAATACCCATACATATTCAGATAGGCGACGAATAATCAATTCTCGTTCCATTGTATTGGATAGCGCTTTTAATGCGAGCTTTACAAAGGGCAACATTAAAAATGGCCATACAGTTCCTTGATGACATGCCAAGTTGCGTTGCCGCTCTCCACCCACATAGCGTTGCTTAAATGACGCATGATTTGGTTCTAAACTGCGAAGGCCATATGGCGTTAATAATCGCTCTTCTGCCAATTGCCAAATACGCTGCAGTTGATCTTTTTCTAAAAAATCAAACGGCAATGATGCTGCAATCACTGCATTTGGCCGAATATCCCAAATCACACCTGTATTATCTATTCGATCCGCTAAGTAGTCATCTCCCATAAATCGCTGTAAGGACTGACGAACTTGATCACGAAGTTTTACAATATCATCATATGTGGCATGAAGTGCATTGGATTGAAAGTCGGATAGTGTTAATGCGTCCGCCATCTCAATAAATGCACATAATCCATTATACCACAATGCATTCACTTCAACAGGCTTGCCGCTACGCGGTGTCACTGGTTTTCCATTAATATCTGCATCCATCCATGTTAAAGCAAGATCATTATTGCGAATGCAGAGCAATCCATCCTCATCACAGAAAAATGGCAATGTCGCATCCAAATAATAATGAAGTACAATATCAACCATTGTTTGAAATAAAGCGCTATTTTTCAATTCAAACGCGTGACTATGAATCAAAAACCATAGAGAAGCATCAATACTATTATAATTCCGTACTAAATTCTCTGATGCCAATTCATGTGGAATCAAACCATTTTTCTGTAAAGCCGCATATTTCTTTAATATCTGATGTGCAACCACTTTACCATTGGACGTATATTTCAAGCCACTCATACAGGTCATTGTATTCCGACCACTAAATGAATACCATGGATATCCCTTGGCAATATCACTCTTATTTACAATAAAATCATTGGCTGCAACCTCAAGCAATTGATAATAATCGGTTCGCTTAAAGGGCTCATTGTGCATAGCATTATGCGTTTCCAAATACGCATGCGCAGATGTGTTCTCAGGATGATCTTCCGGAGCAATCAATGATTTATAATGATGCTGCGCTTTTGCCACTTCAACCGCACAGTCTGTGACAGATGTATCAGAAAATAGCATCCACCGACTGGTATGTGGCTCCAAATGAATCATAATACGTACCGGTGAAATTAAATCTTCAACAGATTGATAGCCGCGAGCAGCCTCAGTTGGGTAATAGATGGATTCGTAAATAGCCTTATCTTCCCATAGCTGCCCATCTTCAATATATCCAAATGCATTTATTTGATTATCTTCACGGCTTATTTGAAATGAATTTTCCTGAGCCTCATACGACAACTGTGTCCGATGCCATGTACCAGATAAGTTAATATCATAATGATTGCGCAAACTAAACTTTGGCCGGACAACTAAATCAATCGCTTGATCGCCAAGATTATTATATTTAACAACCACCGCATTTTTTCCCGGCACCATAAACAATTCACGTGAAATCATTAGATCCGGCATTGGCGGTGTTGTTGAATACACGGTACACGGATAGGGTCGCAACCATGTTTTTAATATTTGTGCATAGCCATGTGGAAAAATACAATTTGCATAATGGTTGGAATCCAAATGAAAGTTACTTCCTTCCAACTCAACCAACTCTTCCATACAGGATAAAATATGATGTTTATTTTCACTGTCCGTCGCTGCAATCAATAAACCATTATACTTTCGTTTATTGAGCATATTCCCAAAGCCAAGCGCATACCCGCCAATACCATTGGTCAGCAGCCATTCTCTATCAGAAATTTTCTGAAAAGAACCACTTTTCATATTCCCCCCCCCGTACACCTCTTCATATGCAAATCACATAATTGAAATAAAATATCATTAGCTTTAATTTTTAATCGAGTAATTATGATACTTAATTTGGATATTAATATCAGTACTTGATCATGAAAACAATATAGAAACACACACTTATAACTTTTTTTTCAATTGAGTCACTTTTGTTTTGCGTCATTGTTCAAGAACGTGTACAAGACTTTTAAATAATTCATGGAGGAGAAATATGGCAAAGAAAATCGTAAAAAAAGTAGCTAAAAAAACAACAGCAAAAACAAAGAAAACAACGACACCAACAAAACGTACAACCAAAGCCAGCACGACTAAAACTGCTACGAGCAAAACAGCTGTCACAAAACGGACACCCACAAAGCGAACAGTTAAAGCATCTACAAAGAATCAACGTCGCTTCACACTAACCGAAATTAATGCCTTAACACAAGTTCGTGCATTTGAGTTATACCAAAGCCGCACCAATACAGATGGCAATGAAAACTCTGATTGGCAAAGAGCTCAAGAACAAATCTGCATAGAATTTGGAATTGATCTTAACACTGTATTAAATAAAAATTTCAAGTAAGCATATACCATTACATATTTATTTATACTTAACACCTAAGCAATGCTTGGGTGTTTTTTCGTTTACCCACAAAAAACTGTTTTAACAACTGACCACACTCTTTTGCCATTACACCACCTGTAATATCCACCTGATGATTGAGACGTTTATCCGTCAACACATTGTATAATGACTCAACAGCACCTGCTTTTGGATCATAACAACCAAATACAATACGAGATATACGTGATTGATAAATAGCACCCGCACACATTACGCACGGTTCACATGTCACAATCAATTCAACACCATCCAGTCGCCATGACTTTATTTTTTTTGAAACATCGCTGATTAAAAGTATCTCCGCATGCCCTATTGGATTTTGATCACATTCACGACGATTATGTGCACGTGCAATAATTTGATTGTCTTTCACCGCAATGGCCCCAATGGGCACTTCATCCATTGCCATTGCTTTTTTGGCTTCATCAATGGCTTGCTTCATTAAAGCTTGACTAGCTATCATTGGTAATTATCCTTCCAAAAAAAATAAAATAACTATTGCATTTTAAATGACATTTCTACATTATCCGGCACTATGCTACTACAATATATTCCTTTAAAAAATTTGAATGTTGCTGATGACAGCTACCGAATTACCTTTGCACCTGAATTGGATAACTTAAAACGTTCTATCAAGTCCGTAGGCGTTATTCAACCAATCAATATCAGGCACACAGCTGAAGGTACATTCCAAATCGTCACTGGGTATAAACGCGTGCTTGTCATGCAAGAGATTGAACGTCAATCAGTACCAGCGCTCATTCACGAACCTGGAGATTTATCGCCCACACAAGCATTTTTGTGGAACCTTCATGACAATGCAATCACACGCTCATTAAATCTAGTTGAAAAAAGCATTGCACTCAATAAGCTTCAGCAATTTTATTCCATTGCTGAAGATGATTTGGCCAAACAATTCTTACCATTGCTTGGCATTGAGCCAAGCTATAAAATTTTACATCAGTTATGCGCGCTAGATCAACTTATTGAGCCACTCAAAACTCATATTGTTGAATCACAAATGGCATTATCATCTGCAGCTCGTATTGCTGACTTCTCACCAACGACGCAACAAGCACTATTAGCAGTGCTCTTACATATTAGACCCTCTACAAGCAAGCTAAATGAATTACTATCCTTACTCCGTGAAATTTCAGCTCGCGATGGAATTACAGTGGAAGACATTTTAAGTCGTTATAAATTACTACAAGTAGTGGCCAATCCAGAGGCCACATCTGGTGAAAAAGTGGGCGCGCTCAGACAAGCATTGCGCGGCATTCGACTTCCACAACTCACACAACGCCAAAAGGAATTGGCCAATCTCATACAAAATCTAGAATTACCTGATTCCGCAAAAGTAGTGGCAGACCCATACTTTGAAAACAATAATATGAAATTGGAATATCGATTTTCCAATCCAAAGGAATTGGATAGTTTAGTTAAAAAGATTCAAGATGCATTTTCAAAGCAAAAATGGCAGCAAATATTTGAATGGTATCGCAATTAATAATAAGTTCAATAAAGTATTATTCTAACTGATACAATACTCAATTGAATTTATTCCCAACTCAGCAGATGGGTCATTTTTTAGCCCCCATAATGCGTCAGGGGATAACAAGTATGCATTCCCAAACCTCATCATTTTCTGTACAACCCTTAAAAACGCGACACCGTAAAAAGAAAACACTATTTCCTTTTTTACCAGAGCAAGTTTGGGTGGATCGAAATATAGTATCACATCCACAAACCATCCGTATTCTCAATCAATTACAAGATGCAGAAATAGACATCGTTGATAATATTCGTTCATTAAAAACACCCGCAAGCCTCAATATAGCCAAAAAACAACTTGTTCTCACTGAACACAAAGGGCATGCCTTTAAAGAATGCCAGGGTATCACTCCCAACCACCTGTGCTGTAATTACCGCACATTGGACTTAGTATCTGGCTGTCCCATGGATTGCAGTTATTGCATTTTGCAATCCTATCTAGCAAACAACCCCATCACCACTGTATATGTGAATTTGGAACAAATTCTCGACCAAGTGGCAAGCTTTCTAAAGTCAAACAAGGGTACCCATTTTCGTATTGGCACAGGTGAATTAGGAGATAGCCTCGCATTAGATCCAATCATCGATTATGCGAGTATTTTAATTCCCTTTTTTGCACAGCAAGACAATGCTGTATTAGAATTAAAGACAAAAACAAATTTTGTCGATCATATCCTAAAATTACGCCATCGCAATCGAACCATTATTGCATGGTCGATAAATACACCTGATTATATTCAAACAGAAGAAAGTCATACTGCCAGCTTAGAAAAACGGATTGAAGCGGCACAAAAAGTCATTCAAGCAGGATATCGTGTGGCATTTCACTTTGACCCCATTTTTATACTTAAGGACATTGATACTGAGATGGCGGCATATCAAGATGTCATTGCCACTATATTCGAGCATATTGATCCACAGTATATTGCCTGGATCAGCTTAGGGCTACTTCGCTATCCAAAAAATTTACCTCAAATCGCAGAAAAACGATTTCCAAATACCCGTATTTATACGGGCGAACTCGTACCATCGGATTCAAAAGTCAGGTATTTGCGATTTATTCGTGAACACGCATATAAATTACTTTGGAATACCTTTCAAAAATATATTACCACCAACAAACTATACCTTTGCATGGAAACTCACACAGTTTGGCAAAAAGTAGATACATCCATTAACAGCAATGAATGCATTGATAAACGACTGTGCACACAGGAAAATGTTTTGTTTGATTTTAAAAATTTTTAGATAATGGGATTGCCATCAAAATGCCCATCTTCGGTGTTTCAAAGATAATCCATAACTATCACTCTAACATATTCGAAATAGATACAACTTGATTGAATTCTGGATATGACACAATCCATTGATTTTGATTCTTATGATATCTAATATGATATGCAGGATAATGCGTATGCATTGCATGCTGCATGATATTACTGGAATTAACTTGAAAGACACCCGTCAATGCAGATGATGTAATAAATAATGATTCATCATGAACCACACAATCATATGCATTTTGAACCATTATTTCTGAAAGAAATTGCCGTTTCCCTTGCTTGTCATACATAAACAATGATGCACTTTGTGATGACGTAATATAATAGACTTTTTGTTGCTCATGCCAGCACATATTTTGGGGCTGATTTAATCTTACATTCGCAATATATACTTGGGTTTGTTTTTTTTCTCGATCATATACCCAAATCGTATTTCTACCACTATCCACCAAAAGAATTTGCTGTTTTCCAACTGTTTTCACAGATTTAATATGCCCAAAATTAATATTCTCAGTCGATTGAATGGCATATAAGAATTTTTTTCGTTTTAAATTATAGACAAGAACACGATCAATATCAGCAATAATCAATTTATTCCCTGAAATGGCCATTCCCTTTGGTGCATGAAGTACATTATGTTTGTTGGATGATATAAAATACATATCATCGATTTTCCCAGAAGGATGAATGCGAGAAATAAATCCATTTTTATCCTTTGCATCAACGTCACCATTTACATTGGACACATAAATATACCCCTCCGCATCAATCACTAACCCCATAGGCCTGGAAAAGCCATTCAATTCAAATGACATTGCTTGCAATGATATAGCCATCAAAACTAGCCATAAACCAATACTACTGCACAGTCCCATAAGAAACCCTCTTACCAATACCGATTGACTCGATACCAATCATTATTAATCGATTTATAACTCACCTTGCTATTATTACTCACTGGCAAGGGCCCATAATTTGGAATATATACATATGTAATATCATAAAACCAACCCTGTTTAACAAATTCCGCACGCACTATTTGTCGACCACGGCCAAAAACAATGCGGATATTCGAAATATTATATACCATCAAGTATGAGCCTAATCTGTCATATATTTTTTTTGATGTTGGGCGAAATGACGACAATGATAGATGTAATGCATTTTCCACACACGATCTCTTTAATGAACTCGCATAGGATCCTTTATTATAGGCAATTATTTGACAGTTTTGATCGTGATAATAATAGCGAATATAGTGGGGTTTAATTGCCGTAAAAGAACGTTCGAACATAAATGTATGCCCATGATCACTTAATACACCTGCCACAAGCGCAATAAACACTGCAAATAACAATAAAACCAGGTACTGCTGTCTTTTTTTGGACATATTTTAAAATAAATCATTCACAATAGAATTGCAAAATGAATTTCAGAAATATGGAATTGTCTATAAAATAAGTAATCGGCTTAGCTGGAAATTGCTTGTAAGTTCCAAAGTGGATATATTTTTTAAAAGCCAATCTGCATGCTCAAACGAGCTGGCAGCGCATATACATTTGCCCCACTCTGCGATAAATTCCTGCCCATATAACGAATGTATCGCAATGGCAATTGAAAAGAAATTGCACCTGTAAATTTCTCTGTGCGTTTAAAAAAGTATGTAATCCCAGGACCTGCATTCACAACAATCCCTATAGAACGAGAATTATTATTTACTTGCCCTTCCATCAAATAGGTCCATCCCCCACCAAAAAGCACATGAATATCCAAGCCATTAGGCCATTCACGCAAATGCACAATCCCTTCCAATGTATTCGTAATGGAATTAATCCACTCTTCGCGATTTAATTTCATTCGATGAAACTCACCCAGCAGCTGCATACCAAAACGTTTACCACGAAAATCATAGCCCAGTGTCAAATTACCACCAAAACCAGGGCTAAAATGTATTTTCTGTGTGGAATTATCACTATTACGATAATTGGACGTGTACATCACTAATGGAGCACCTCCCAATCCCACATACATTCCCTCATGACCACATGCAAATACATTATTTTGCATCAACAATACTGCTATTAAAATAGCGATACTATATATTAATCGTTTCATATTCGAATCTCCCTTACGATTACTACGTATAAAGTGTTGCGCAGCACACTTCAAGATTTTTTTACAAAATATTACTTAAACCGCTCACAAATACCCATATGTATTGTTGTAAGAGCATTCCTATATTTGATTTTTATATATTATTCCTATAAAACCGCTTCATTCAAATGAATAATGATGGAACGCATTGAAAAATAGGAATTTCCATGACGCATTTCGCTTTCATACTAATCTATCTATGTGCATTTTGTTTTACCCTAACCACTCATGCAAATGCATTACCTGGTTTTCATACTGGCCCATACCTCACATTATCCATGGGGATAAGCCAATCCAATCATGATTATAATCATGTGGAACAACGTAATTTTGGCAATAACTTTGAGCCTAATTTTGGATTTATCTTTGGTTGGAATATTAATGATCAGATTGCAACTGAACTGTCAGGTACATATACAACCAATCTTACTAGTAATGCCAGGCAACACCTAGTCAGCTCTGCTATTTCAGGAAAATATAGCTTTGTTATTCCAGCGCTCACATCCTTTCGTACAATAGCGATACTACCGTTTTTTAAAGTAAGCTTAACGAGTAAACTCAATGTACTTCCCTTTAATTTTACCAACTCATCCTCCAATGTATTTCAATATGCAATTGGTCCCAGCATAGGTACAGGCATATCTTTTTTATGGAAAAAATATGTGTATTTTGGCGTACTCATCCAAGAGGACATACTGTATTATTCAAGCTGCCAAAGAACAGTCAACACAGTCCCTGATACATTACTTTACAATGGTGGATGGAAAGGAAGCATTAATAGCTCTTTTTTTATCGGTGTTCACTATTAGGAAAAACACCCTTAAAAAATAGATAGTCCCGATTAAGCTGATCTCATTTTATTTTGAATTTCAATCATTTCATGAGTAAGCACTCTATTATTGCGTTTAGATGCACCCTTTCGCACAATTTCAGCTCTAGCCACAATTTGTTGCTTAATCATCGCGTGGTAGGATATATTGCATTTACTATCCAATAGTATTTTCTGAAGGGCATTAATTCGATATCGATCCAATTTACTTTGTTTGGATAATTGATCTGCATGACCGCCGTACTTAATAATCAATGCATCTGGCATGGTTAAAATAGGATACCGAAGTGCCGCTCGCAACCACAACTCATAGTCTTCACAGGCTAAAAATGTATTATCAAAACCACCCAATTCACAAAAGGTTGATCGTGTCATCATTACTGCAGAGGGTGATACAATACACAATGGCACACATTTTAAAAATATCCAGCCTGATTGTTTCACATGTTTTTTCTTGGCATTAACACGTTTATTATTTCGAATCCAAATTTCTTCAGTTTGGCATATACAGGCGCGCGAATAATCCGCCATATACTGTACTTGTTTTTCCAACTTTTCAGACAACCATTCATCATCCGAGTCTAAAAATGCAATTAAATCGCCAGATGATTTTTCAACACCCACGTTCCGTGCATTTGCCACACCTTGATTCTGTATATAAAAATATGAAATGCGCGAATCGAGCAATGAATGAACATATGTATCAGTATGATCATCACTACCATCATCAATGACAATTAACTCAAAATTACTGTAAGTTTGATTTAGAACAGACTCAATTGCACGGGGAAGTGCTGTTATACGATTATATGTAGGAATAATAATGCTAATTAAGGGAACAGAGGGCATATCAAAAAGGCGGGGGTTCATGCATGCTTGGATCATTCATATCCGCAGGCAATGTAGCTGCATCCATATAATCATCCGCACTATGCGCATAATCATCAAAGCGTGTAATACTACCACGAAAAGCCAATGTTACTTTACCTGTTGGGCCATTACGCTGTTTACCAATAATAATCTCTGCCTTACCCTTATCAGGACTTTCTTTATTATACATTTCATCCCGATAGACAAAACCAATGACATCCGCATCCTGCTCAATAGCACCGGACTCACGCAAATCAGATAACTGTGGTCGCTTATCCTGCCTTGATTCCACGCCTCGATTTAACTGCGATAATGCAATTACAGGCACATGCAATTCCTTAGCAAGTGCTTTCAAAGCCCTAGAGATTTCAGATATTTCACGTTCTCTACTCTCAATACGACCCACACCACGCATCAACTGCAAGTAATCCACAATAATCATATCCAAGCCATGATTGCGTTGTAGGCGCCTGGACTTCGCTCTTAGCTCCAAAACATTAATTGCCGGCGTATCATCAATAAATATAGGGGCTTCAGAAAGCAATCCTGCAGCACGTGTTAGTTTTGGCCAGTCACTCTCACCCAAGAAACCTCCGCGAAGCTTAGAAGCATCCACTTCTGCACGCGAACATAGCATTCGTTGTACCAATTGCTCTTTTGACATTTCCAAGGAAAAAATAGCACATACTGCATTATGGTCAATTGCGGCGCGCTCAGCCATATTTAATGCAAATGCAGTTTTTCCCATACTTGGACGACCGGCAATAATGATTAAATCTGAAGGCTGTAATCCACATGTCATCTTATCCAAATCTTTAAATCCACTGGATACACCTGTAATCAATTCTTTGCGCTCATACAATTCTTCTATTGCCTTAAAGCTATCCTTCACCACATCTTTAACGCTTGCAAAACCTTGTTTTAATCGACGTTCTGAGATATCAAATATAATTTTCTCAGCTTCATCAACAAAGGCATCCACTTCACCTTCACCCTTAAAACCACGGTCAATAATTTCAGTGGCACCTTCGATTAAGCGCCTTAACACTGATTTTTCACGAACAATTTTTGAATATGCTGAAATATTAGCTGCACTTGGCACGGCATCCACTAGTTTTGCCAAATAGGATGCGCCGCCCACTTCATCCAAATCACCTTTAGATTTTAAATGAGTACTTAATGTCACTAAATCTGCAGGTTCATTTTTTTGATATAAATCAATAATTCCCTGAAATATTTTTCGATGAGCACCACGGTAAAAATCATCAAAGGATACTTCCTCAACAGCACGGTTAATGGCATCATTATCCAATAACATACCGCCCAAAACAGATTGCTCTGCCTCTTGATTTTGAGGTGGAATTTTAAGTGATTCTATATTGGTTAATGTATTCATAGTAAATGTCATTCAATAAATTATCATCAATACAGCAATTATTTGATCTATACCCATATAAAAAAAGCCCAAGACAGATTGATTGCTGCCTTGGACTTTTCTAGCCAACAATTTATTTTTTTACAACTGAAACTTTAATATTGCCGGACACCTCTGAATGTAAACGTACTGTTACATCATAGTTTCCTATTTCCTTTAAGGGTGATTCCATGCGAATTTTATGACGATCCACATCCACACCTTGCTTGCTCAGCATACTCGCAATATCACTGCTCGTTACGGAACCAAAAAGTTTTCCTTCATCACCAGATTCACGTTCCAATGATATAGAAATACCTTTTAATTTCTTAGCAATACTTTCTGCAGCAATTTTTACCTTTTGCTGTTTTGCAGCAACAACGCGCTTATTATGCGCCAATTGTTTCATATTACCTTGATCAGCAATCACTGCTTTCTCATTTGGAAGTAAAAAATTACGGCCATAGCCATCTTTTACAGTGACAATATCACCTGCATCTCCCAAATTTGGAATATCTTCTTGTAAAATAACTTGCATACTATCCTCCTAAACTATGATTCATATTGCGTTGTCTGAACAAGTCGCATCCGAAGATTTAACCAGACATCGGCAATTCCCAGCCCAATAACCAATATGGACATGGTGCTAAAAAAAATAATAATTGTAAAATACACAATTAATCGCAAAAATGGCATTGGTCGCTTTGAGAAAAAATAAGCGATCACAGCAATGCCTTGTAAAAAATATACACCTAATAAAATAAGTACACCGTTGATAGCAATGGATGCAAGCACTGGCAACGAAAGAAGAAAGGTTGACCCCGCATAAATGAAACCGCTTAGAATCAGTCCCCAAATTATTATATCTGGCACGCGATATGTCATTAAATCCGGCATTTGACCTATCTTAATTCGTTTAAACAAATACGTACTCACAGTTGCATTGACGGATATAACCAACAATCCTGACAAACAAATAAATGCTGGCAGTATATGCATCACCTGCACGGCAAGTAAGCGATGATTATTTTTAATAAATTCAAAAATAGTATCATTGCTTGTTTTTGTTTGCACTATCGCAATCATATCGATCAGCATTCTATCAATATATTCAATCATTTGAGATAGCACATCCGGCTGTATAGCAATGGCTAAAATACCAATGACAGCACTTATACTAATTGAAACAAATGAAATACGCATGCATGTATTGAAAATATCACACTTATCCTTTAATGCATCGGCAAGCATCAATCCAATAAGCATATAACATAGAAATACGGCCATATTGCTTAAGATTAAAAAAGGAATTGAAAAAAAGTCTATAATATTGGGAGTATTTTGAAATACCGCCTGACTTTCCTGAGTGAAATTTGACAAACTCATTACCTGCAAACCAAGAACAATACTCATGGCAATCCCTACAGCTATTCGTGCAGATTTTGCCCCATATTTAAGGCTTACATAAATAATAGGCAGCGGAGCAAGTATAGACAGAAGTCCTGTCATATACATCATCGCTGAAATACTTATGCTAACGATAAACAGTGCTTTATTGTAATGTCCATTGCGCATTTTTTTATCTCACCATATATCTACAGCAATGGTAGCTGCGTTGCTGTAAATGGAATAATTGCTAATACGCGTGCACGTTTAATCGCAATAGTAACTTGACCTTGATGATAGCGGCAATTACCTGTAATACGTCTGGGTATGATTTTACCGCGCTCAGTCAAATATGGTTTTAAGACCTTGGCATCTTTGTAATCAATAGTTAAATCTTTTTCAGAACAAAATCGGCAACAACGACCGCGTGCATTCTTATGATTTTTCTTTTTGAATGACATTTATGCCTCCTTACTTTCTAACTCAGCAACAGCTTTGGGACGTATTTCAGAAGTAGTTTCTTCTTTTTTAACGTCATTGGTGCTATCGCTCATTTTTTTTGCACTTACATTCACAGCACTTGTTTCCACTGCATCAGCAGCCTCACCTTTGGCTGCAATTTCTGTCTGACGTACATTGACATCCACTGTTTCTGCTTTAACAACTGTTAAAAAACGCAATACTGTTTCATCCAAACGAAACATGCGTTCAAGTTGATTTACCACTTGTGTATTGGCAGCTGCATAGTTGATGCAGGTATACACACCCTTATTTTTCTTATTGATGGGATATGCAAGTGATTTTTGCCCCATACTGCGCGCATAAAACAAATGCCCATCATGTTGCTTAATCAAGCCTGCAACCTTATCCTTCATGTCGGATTTTTCCTGCTCAGATAAATTAGGGGTGGTAATTAAAACAGTCTCATACTCTCTCATAGATCCTCCTTCCGGGTCTTAAAAATAAGCTCTGGGCCAATCCCAGAACTAAGGAGACTGATAAGTCTTTAATTTAATGGGTTTTTTTAAAAACGCCCATCATCAGTGTTATTCAGTAAATTCAATTCAGTAGCATATTCTTATGGTTGCGCTCTCATTGAATTTTCTGTTTAGCGATGTGACAACCTGAGTGTTTGCATTCGCAAATAGCCAAGCTGATCAAGCGCTTATGCATTACTGACAGTGAAAATATAATAGTCGCTGTCTGCTTAAAACCTGGATATTTTTGAACAGTTCCTCAATTTGTATGAAATCGTTGTTGAACATCTGCAAGTGTCATATCGCTTACCAAACATTTAATTGCGCGACTTGCAGTATTAATCAACTCTTTCAATTGTATATCATCATTACTATCAAAGGCTTGCAATACATAATCCGCGGGATTCATATAATTTGGTGGTCTGCCAATGCCAAACCGAATGCGGTATATGTCCTTACTGCTAAGCATTTGATAAATTGACCGAATGCCATTGTGACCACCATGACCACGATTCGTATCAATTTTTATTTTTCCAAATGAAATATCTAGATCATCATGAATCACAATAATATCATGGCACTCTATTTTATAATACCCTGCAATACTAGCAACCGCTTCACCAGATAAATTCATAAATGTTTCTGGCTTAATCAATATGGCAGGCCGATTTTCAATTAGCCCTTTACCGATAAGTGACTTAAATTGCTTATTGCATACATCGATATTCCACTGACCTGCCAAGTAATCGATTACATGAAAGCCAATATTATGGCGATGTCTAGAATATCGTCTACCCGGATTACCTAGTCCAACAATTAACTTCATTCAACTTATGCCTTTGCTACATCTGCAGCATCATCAGCCTCTTCATCGCTTGAATCGGGTTGTTTAACTGCAGATACAATGGAGACAATCGTAAAATTATCATTATGTGGAAATTCCACACCGTCACTTAATGTTAAATCATCGGCATGAATACTTTCATGCACACCCAAATCACTGATATTTACTACAATCTCATTTGGAATTTTATCTGGCAATGCACGAATGTGTAATGTACGACGCAATTGTTCCACAATACCGCCATCGTTTTTAACTCCCTTGGACAGACCTTCCAATACAACAGGTACTTCCACTTCCAGCTTATCTTCAGGGCTAACAGCTTGAAAATCCAGATGTCGGATTTCACGTTGAAATGGATCGGCTTGATAATCTCGAATTAATGCCAAACCAGAGTCAAAACCTTCCACGCTTAAATCAACAAGCACATTGAGTTTATTATGTTTACGAGCAATTAAGTCCAAATCACCAGCACTTATTGAAATCGCTTTTGACTCAATTGTTTTTCCATACACAACTGCAGGAATGCGTTGTTCGACACGCGATCTACGTGCAAAGCCTTTACCTACATCTCTTAGCTGTGCTGTTAAGCTTACTTTTTCCATCATATCCTCCTAATAATCGCATTCTATATGCGTATGAATTTCAATATATAATTATACAAATAGCAATGAAATCGAATCTGAATTATGAATTCGTCGAATTGCTTCTCCTAATAAATCTGCAACAGAAAGAACACGTATACGACCCAATTCTTTTGCTTCTTTTTTCAATGGAATTGTATCGCTTACAATAAGCTCACTCAGCTTTGAATTCCGTATACGCTCAATGGCAGGTCCTGATAATACTGCGTGAGTACAACAAGCGTACACATTGGTAGCACCATGAGCTAAAAGCGCTTCCGCACCTTTTACCATTGTACCTGCAGTATCAATAAGATCATCAATAATTACAGCTTGATACCCTTTGACGTCTCCAATTACATGCATTACTTCGCTTTCATTGGGTTTACTTCGGCGTTTGTCAATCATTGCCATCGGTGCTTTTACATACTTAGCAAATGATCTTGCACGCTCAGCACCACCCGCATCAGGTGATACCACAACAATTTTTTCACCTGCAAAACGCGACTGTATATAATCGATCAATACGGGTTTGGCATAGAGATGATCCACTGGAATATTAAAAAAACCTTGAATTTGCCCTGCATGTAAATCCATTGTTAATACACGATTTGCACCTGCAGCCGTCAACAAATCTGCCACTAATTTTGAACTGATCGGTGTACGAGGCGAGGCTTTTCGATCTTGCCTTGCATAACCATAATATGGAATAACCGCTGTAATCCGACCTGCGGATGCACGCTTTAATGCATCGATTAAAATAAGCAATTCCATAATGTGCTCATTTGCAGGCTCAGATGTTGGCTGAATCACAAATACATCATCTCCACGCACATTATCGGTCACCTCCACCCATGTTTCGCCATCTGAAAACTGCTTAATTTTGGCATCACAGAGATTAAGATTTAGCGATCTGGCAATAGACTGTGCTAAATTTTTATGTGCATTTCCGCTAATTAATTTCAGCTCATTTGTTCCAAGCATAAAAAACCCTATTATGTAGTTGGCGATTTTAAATACACAAAGGCCTGCC
>CAYZSU010000003.1:0-66363 GCA_964480565.1 uncultured Myxococcales bacterium
GAGGATTGCGGGTGCAGCGGGAAACACCGAAGATGGGTGTTTTGAGGGCAACCCCATAATATTAATTGACAATCAAATACTGGCGCACTAGTACGTAAATCATATTTTTAATGCTAATGAAGGATGTTATGGATAGTCACTGGAAAAAAGAATTGCTCTCTTTATTGTCTTTAGTCAAAAATAAACGTGAGTTGGATGAGTTGCTAACCGCATTGCTAACACCTGTGGAGTATGAGGAGTTAGCGAAACGTTGGCAAATTATTGTGGAATTGATTGATGGAGTACCACAGCGTGATATTCGTGATAAGCTATCCACATCTATTGCAACAGTGACGCGTGGATCACGCGAATTACAGTATGGAAATGGTGTGTTTAAGAAGTTCTATAATCGTCTATGGAAATAATGTTCTTTTTTTAATTGATCATTATACTTTAATCTGTACATGTTTTTATACATGCTTGTTTTCTAAGTGTGAATAGCATAATAATCTATCTATATTAATCATCAAAAAGGGGGAGGAATGAAAAAAGGTGTTTGTTTTTTTATGTATTTATTATGTTTTTGTTCTATTGCTATAGCGGCAAATCCAGCACTTGTTTGGACAAGTAGTTCAGAGGGGATGAAATTGTTGGACAATGCATATACTGAAAAATTATGTGCGGCCTGGAATAATACGAGCTTACCAAAACGGTTGGGGAGGTCAGGGAGTAAATGGATTGATTCTGCAAAAAGCAGTGGTCATCAGGTGATTGTTATTTCCAGAAGAGATTGTACGAATTGGCCTAAAGTAAAAGTAGTGATCGATGCAAATGAAAATGGAGATGCAATGTGTACTCAAGGCGGTGCATTCTCAGACGGGGAGTTTCAGTGGAAGTTTGAGCCAAAGACCACACATTGGATTGACTTTTCAGATGGGTTTGGCGCATTTAAAATGCCAAAAATCATGGATGGATTTGTAGGACCTTATGGTGCAGCCATGAAAAACATTAAAAACTTTGAATTGTTTTTTGCAACAGCAGGTAATTTAGCGATAGAGGAAAATGCCAATCTATATTGTGAGGGGCCTTCACAGGAAGATGTTCAGGATGAGTGGGATGATTTGAAAATTTCTAAGATGAAGAAAATTTTAAGTAAATAATATATGCGTCGCATTGCCTTAAATATGATTATGGGTGTAATTGCCTTATTGGCGATCACACCCATTTCTTTTGCTGATGTGTGTCCGCGTGTGGTCTCACATTTAAGCGAATTCAAAGACTGTATGCAGTCTAATAATATTTTCCACAATTCAATGCATGCGATTATTGCAGCTAATCCAGTGCGATCATATAGGAATGTATCCATGCCACTATTAAATGTATGGTCGCCTATATGGGTGTCGAATTACCAAGGGTTATATTCAGATAAATCACATTTTTCATTTGTTTTTCCAATTATTATCAGGTCGGCAAGTAATTAATGGGCGCATAAAAAAAGGGGCTTTAAAAGCCCCTTTTCTACTAAAGTAATGCAATGCTATTCTTCATTTTCGTCCGTTTATTCACCATTTTCGTCAAATACTTCATAGCATGAAATCCAGTCATGGCCTAATGTGTAGTGCGAGCAGGCACTTTCGATTGTTTCTGCATTAATAGCATTTAAATCATAGATACCCACGCTGACATCATCCGAACAGTCCCATATTTCTGTGGATTCATATGATATTGTTAGCGGTGTTGTTTCAATATCAGGCAATGTGGCGCTGCTTACTACAGAATAATACTCACTGTCTTCAGCAGAGCTTAGCATGGCTAAATCATCGCCAGTCCATGCATCCGTGCCTGTACCTGTGCTTGGTTCGCGGTATTCTTGCCCTTGCCATGTACCAGAAGCAATATAGCTGATGGCACCATCGCCCATGGCGAGATCTGTCATACTATCCGTATCATCGCCCAGCAATTCACCAGCAGAATAGCATTGCTCACCATGGGTATCAGAACCCTGTAAGCCATAGCGATATCCACTAACTGCAAATTCACCTGGTGTTTGCGTTAATGTACTTTCCTGCCAACTATCACTGCCATCACCCATTTCGCCTGAATCTTTGACTACAATAGCACGTTCTGTATATTGGCCAGATGAGTTTAATGTACCGGTGACATCTACGGAATGCATGGATTGATCGTGACGACCAATAGCTGTCATGGTCACGGATGTGCTGTCAAATTCCTGTTTCACATATTCGCTTTGAGTCATGTTATCGCCAGTGCCATTACACATAAACATTTCAAAAAATGTAATGGAACCATTGGCATCCTTTTGCAGCTTCATTTTGATTCGACTGGGTGTATTGCCATCATCATTGCTTAGGTTGAGATTAAAAATATGATATTCGCCATCGTAAATATCAATTTCATCGCCATTGCCATCCGTAATGCCGGTAAATGCAGCGCCGTCATTCATTGTGCTAACATAGCACATGATTTGATCCGCTTGTGCAGCAGCGCTAATACTTTCGCGCAGCATATTGAGCGTTTCACATGCGCCACGGCTGGATGTGCCAGCTGTAAAATCATTGGATGTGGATGTTTTTAAATTGGATCCTGTTGTCGCTGCTTTGCTAACATTGGCAAGAGCATCCGATAAACTGCTGGAACTGCTATCTGCCATGGCGCTTGTGGCTTTTGGTAGGTCTGCGATAGTGGACAGTGTTGGCGCCTCGGTTGAATCAGTAGATCCCGAGGATGTGCTGGTGGAGCTAGAGCTGCCACAGGCAATGATGCTGGTTAGTGCAATGGTTAGCATGCTTGCTAACAAAAACTGTTTCATAATTCCTCCTTAGATTATTTTTTATCAATTGAAAGTAAGGGGTATTATAGTAATTTTTTTTGAATCTGCAATGGTTTATTAAGATAATTTAAAAGGAGGATTGTTGAAATTGCTGAGCCGAGAATCGGAATTGAACCGACGACCTGCTGATTACGAATCAGGCGGTCTTATTTATATCGACATAGATTGAGATATATTATCCTTTACATATCAACATGTTAAACGTTATTAACTGTTATCGTGATAGCTGGTAAACGATGTTTCGTGCTTGCTATGTGATTGCTGTAAATGATTGGGAGGGGTATGAAGATTACCAAGAGTAAGGTTGTGGCATTGAAACCATCGGAAAAAGACAAGCTTTATTGGGATGATTCATTGGCAGGCTTTGGGATAAAGGTGACGCCAAAAGGAAAGAAATCCTATGTGTATCAATACCGATTGGGCGGCCGGCGAGGCCGGACAAAACGAGTGTCATTGGGTGTTCATGGTGCGGTTACTACAGAGCAAGCACGGCGTGATGCAGTAAAAATTTCTGGCCAAGTTGCGCAAGGGATTGATGTTGCAGAGGATAAACGCAAAAAGAATACTTCACTAAGGCTCTCAGAAGTGATGGATGTCTTTTTTAGGGAGCATGTTAATATAAAGCTCAAACTCTCAACGCAGCGCGATTATGAGGGGCTTGTTAGGCTTCATATCAAACCAGCTTTGGGTAATATCAAGATTGATGAGCTCAACCGAAGTGATATTGCTAGATTCCATAATCGAATGAAGAATACACCGTATTATGCCAATCGTGCCTTGGCTCTGCTCAGTAAGTTGATGTCATGGTCGGAAGGGCACGGTTATCGATCAATCGGATCTAATCCCTGTATTGGCCTTGAAAAATATCATGAGAAGAAGCGTGAAAGATTTCTAAACGATGCAGAACTTCATAAATTGGGAATGGCAATTACAAAACTTGAAGAGAGTGGGAATATTTCTGAATACGCTGCGGCAGCTATCCACATGCTCCTTTTCACCGGCTGTCGTCTTCAGGAGATTTTAAAACTCAAATGGGATGAGGTGGATGATGCGAGAGGGTTGCTCCGATTAACCGACACAAAAACGGGTCAACGCAATGTAATTATAAATGCTTCTGCGCTAGAAGTGCTTCAAGGAGTAAAGCGAATTGAAGGAAATCCATACGTGTTTTGTGGCCATAAGCCAGGTCAGCCGATCATCGAATTACGCAAATCTTGGAAACGTGTTTGCATGGTCGCAGAAATTGACAATGTACGCCTTCATGACTTGCGTCATACGCATGCGAGTGTCGCTATTGCAGCTGGTTACTCCCTTCCAGTTATTGGTTCTCTTCTGGGGCATACACAACCTCAAACTACTGCCCGTTATAGTCATCTCAGTGAAAGTCCAGCCCGCATTGCCTCGGAATCGGTAGGTGAGCACTTAAACCGCGTGATGAGTGGCAAGGGAACGGTGAGGAGTTTAAAGACTGTGGGTAGTAAATAGTCAAAGGAGTTAATTATGTCGATGTTAGCCTTTTTCCCATGGTTGAAGATTGCCGAGGATGTTGAATGCGATGATTTTAAGTTGATTCGATATGAAAGAGGGCGGCTTCCAGGTCCAGTAGGCAGCGAAATGCAAAAGATTTGTGATCGTTTGCTACAGCCTTTTGTTGAGCGTTATTATGATTCTGATGATAATGATTGTCCAGTTGCCAATGCCACAATCTGCCTACTTAAGAACAAGGATCTATTTGATGATTATGATGAAAGTGATCGGGAGAATTTATTCGAAATAGCTGAAGTGGTCGCCTTTTGCGGCCTTGCAAAAAGAGAATACTTTCAAGGTTTTTTTGACAATTATCATAATGCGGATAGCTATCATCTTGTTATGCAGGGGTTTGAAGGTTCTGACGGTGGTTCTTGTATTATAACGCGTCGTCGTGACGGTAGCAATAAGGATCTACGTTCAAAAGATACTTACAAGGTCAGTAGGCCATTTAACGTGGGTTGCAATAACACAATAAAGCTCGACATATCCCTTATGAATGCCCTTATTAAAGCGCTAGAGGATGAAAAGTTGAGTCTGGCATGTGCCGATGCGATTTTTAGTTTCAATAAAGCCAATACAGATAGTTCATTGATGACCGAATACCATGAAATGGTTTTTATGTTGAGTGCGATGCAGCGGCTCTTTAATTGTAATTATAAAGAGGATAATACTGCAAAAGCATTTATGAGCTTGATGGATTCATATTCTAAACTAAAAGTTTCCAACAGTGATCGATTAAAAGGGCACCAAAAGCAAACAAGAACTATTTCAGAAGCATGGCTTCGGGATTTTTTTCAGCTGAGGGGGCATTTTGCTCATGGGAAACGGGTGAGTCAGCAGAAACACTATTGGACGCTCAAAGAACATCTGCTATTCGCCTCATATATCATTCCGTTATTGGCCAAACAAAAGCTTTCAAATGAAGGATACTATTCATTGACCGATGATGATTTGTCCCAGCTACGTACCTTCGAAAAACTGCTGGATGAGGATGTGTTCAAAAAAATATCCAAAGAATGTGAACAACAATGTTTTGAATGGAATCGTGTGGTTGATGAAGAAAAAGATAGGTTGTGATGGGCAAATATCGCAAAAGATCTTGAAGAGTTAGAGGGATAGGATGAAAAAGGAAATCTGTAAAAAATTAAAATCTAGTCCAAAAAAACGTGATACATCACTTCGAGCTCAAGAGCGAGGAATCTATAACTGCATTAGAAGGGATGCTGATATTAAGGAGCTTGGTTGTGATGCATGTAGAAGTATTGCGAATAAGCTGGCTCGTGGACTAAGAGACTTTGGCAGGAAGGGATGTGTTGAAGCGTCGAAAGAGATTGTGGCTCTGAATCTGGGATATAAAGTTAAGGTTAAAGGAAGAAGTCGGTCGATTACAGATAATGAGGTTGAAAAGTTTTATCAGTACTTTATCCAGGCCTCAGAAATTCAGACTATAGAGTCCTCTAAAAGAAAGATGCTTGAATATGCCGATGTATTAAAAGACCTGCAGAAAAGAAGAGTTAGATATAAGGACAGTAGAAAACGTGAAGCAAAAATTGATAAACAAATGTTAAAGGGAAGCGAAAAATTTGTAATCACTGCTTTGATGAAAGAAATTGTTGATATTGTAGATTTTGAACTGAAGAAAAAGAGGTATTCAGAACGTCGATATCTTGATCATTCCTTTAAGTTGGTTGCAGTAATATTCCAGTCAATTGCGGATCCTTCCATAGCGAAGTTCAACTGGAAGAGGATTAAATCGAGTGTCAATAAGTCGTTACCTCCGATGAAATAGTGCTTAAATTTCACTTAGGTATCACTGTCGATATTCTGCAGTGGTTCCCTTTCTCGCAATATTCTGAATGACTCTGTATTCTCCTGTGTAAATCATAACACATGGGAGGAAATGTCATGAACCAAGATAAGAAGTATTTACGTACCCCAGAAGCGGCGTCCTATATTGGATTATCTGAAAGCACTTTGATCAAGGATAGGTGGAGCGGTCATCTTCAAATTCCTCATGTTAAAGTTGGTCGTTCGGTTCTTTACGATATTGGCGACCTTGACGCGTGGTTAAATGGGCTAAAGGTAAACACGATTGAGGTCAAACATGAAGGATCGTAAGTCTGTAGAAAATGAAGACTTTGGATGTCCAATACTTGATGCCTTTATGTATGTGCCGGAAGGGATATATGACGTGGCATTTGTTAGATATGACCGTCCTGTAAATGTATTTGGCCCTGATGAACGAAGAATATTTTTTCACTGGAAAATCGTGACGCCTGGTGAATATTTTGAAGTACAACTATTTCAGTCATTTAAGCACTATGAAAGATGGGGAACACAATCGAAATACTATCGATGCTGGTGCTTGGCGGCTGGGCAGCGTCCACGCCGTCGAACAAGGATGACGCCAGATGTTTTTAAAGGTAAAATCTTTAAGGCTTCAGTTGAAATCGTACAACCAAAATATGAGGATGGACCTTTTAAAGGAAAATCTCGGCCCGAGGCGGAGTGGTATAGTGTAGTCCGAAATTTATTGGAGATTATCGCAGGATGAAAAATCAGCGAATAGACATTAGTATTCAGTAGCTAGAAACCAGCAGAAAGAAACAAACAACTACCAACTTAGGGTCGATAAAAGTGTTGTCAAATGATCATCTGCTGGATGCTTTGGACAAGTAGCACCTTTGGAAGCGGCTAACCAGAAAATATGCCAACAGCTCGGCTCTAACTTAAAGATGAGTCAGAGTCGAGCGCCAAAGGGTTGTGTTAATAACAGGAAAAACAGGTAATTTTAATGCGAGATAATAAAGGAAAATTTTTGTCAGGATACAGTGGAAATCCGGATGGACGGCCATCTGGCTGCCAAAGCAGGCTCTCGAAGGAACTTCAGCATGCAGCGGAGGATATCCTTCCACTCTGGATTGATGCTGCTTGTAAAGGTGATGAGGAGAAACAGCGGTTTTTATTGGAGAGGGGACTTCCAAAATTTAAGGCTCAATCACCTGAGGTGAATATCAACCTTGATAGCGAAAGCAATACTGAGCGCATACGGTTGCTGTTGGTCGCTGTTGCGAAAGGGGAAATCCCTTCATCCGTAGCATCTGAGATCGTATCCATGATTGCAGCGGCAGCGAAGGTGGGGGAGATCGAAAAGCTGAAAGAAGAACTTGCAGCGGTCAAACTGATCCTGTCGAAGCGAAAGAAATGAGGTGAAGAATGAATACTTTTCAGTTGAGGGAAAAATATCGATATTTGACGCCGCAGGAGCGGGCAAAACTGTTTCTGTCTCAAGCGGTTCCCTACCAGGATAATCTCTTGGCCAACACCTTATCTTCTGAGACGCTATACGAGAGCTATCTGATGAATCTTACCGAATCACGATTGGTGATCTTTGGCATGTATTGGCTAAACAAGCTTACATTTCTTGAAGGAATGAATTCGAAAATCATTATGTCAGAGGATTTTGATACTGAATTTCAGAAACGATACGGTGATTTTGGCGATCCGGCTGCCGCGCTTGCTTATGTATTGAGCGAATTCGACAAGGAACATGGGGGCTGGCTGCAAGGTATTGCCGTTATTATGGGTTGTCAGGAATGTTGGGATCGTGCCCTTGCACGTAGCAAACTTATTCAACAATATAATCTCGATCATAATTTCCCCGATCGCGTAGATAATATTTATAAAAATGTGCTGTCATTTTGGGAACACGTAGAACATTTGGATAATATTCAAAGTTGAGTTATATGAGGTTAATCTATTTATGAACCTTCAGGATTTTTCCGTCTTCGAGGGAGTGGCTCACGCGATGTTGCAGGATATGATTAGATTGTGGCGCGAGTGGTTATTTTTCATTAATAATTATGAGACGGTAAGTGTCATGGAATGAGAACAGCTGCAAATTAGAAAATGTAAAGTCAGATGATACTACAATGAGAGCATTGTTGTTAGAATAATTCAATTTGAAGATATTTCCAACAATTTGGAATGCTGCACGGTAAATTGAAGTTTTTTTCGTAAACCTTTTCAAAAAACATTTTTCTTACATCCTCTTTTTTTAATTTCAGAATTTCGATTTGATCTATAGTCAATCGAATTGTAGCGGGTGGAATATAAGCTTGTTTCGGATCGAATGGCTTTGCTTCAGCTAACAATGAATCTTCCGTGTTTTGTGTGTGAATGTCGCTAGGTCCATTGAGATCTAGATAGCACTTAGAGAGTAGATGACGAAGTGATTCTGTATGTTTTCCTTCAGCATGCAGGATTTCTGCCATTTCCCAGTGGCAAAAACTATATTTCATCCATTCGTTATTACCGGCGTAAATTGAGAGTTGTTGGTTTAATATTGGCCAACGCCTATTTCTTTCTTTTCGGCGCTTGGCTTCCTCTTCTTTTAATAGTATTTTCCCTTCCTCTAGATTAAATACTTTCTTCAGGTTTCTCTCTGTAAAATAAATGTGAATGTATTCATTTGAACAATGAGGGCAAATCCTCTTTCGTTTTCTACCAGGATTAATGAGTGGAGTCTTGCAATGTGGGCAATCATATTCTTTATGAACCGGTGGTAGCTTAATGAATGGTTGTTCTGGTAATTTATGCTCGGTGATTTTGTTCTTCTTCCTTTTTCTTTTAATGTAGTGATTTACACAGAGTGATAGTGAAAGTAATATGATAAACACTGTAAACCACATCTATAAGCCTCCAGTTCTTGGGTTTGTTTACATATTCTCTTTTAACACCTTACTGCAAAACATTGTCATTCTTTTCTTCAAGGAGTTTTGTCTTTCGTTTCTTCTTGTTTGGCAGTGATATCTTGATCGTTTCCATCTCATTATTGGCGGCTTCATTGAGAAGACGGCGGATACCGCTGACGATTTCTTCTGGTGTAATCATAATTCCAGTTGTTCGGCGAAGCTCTCGGCGTATTCGTCGAAGATTATCTTCGGATAATATCGTTTCAAGGAGGTTGCCAGCTGAAAGCACATTGCGCTTTTTCCAAAGGGCATCGAGGCCACCCTTTTTGACGTTTTTGAATCCAATTTCCTCAAATCGCTCTGCAAGTAATGCAGGGGAGTCATTGAGTATGTTCCATGTATAGATTAGTTTCGTCTGAGGGGGTTGGCCGAATGAAATGTGATACAACTGCCATTCACGTCCATTGCTGAGCATAACCCATTCACAGCCTTTGTTAATGGCATAAGAGGCAGCCTGCTTGATATGCTTAGTAGCGAGATCAACATTTACTCGTTTGAGTTCAATGAGAATGATAGGTTCAGCATTATCAAGTTGGACTGCAAAATCGCAATATTCAATTTCCCCAGGGCCTTGGACTGCGTGTTCGCGAGTGACATGCTTAAAAACATCATATCCCATAAGTGAGTGGATAATTCTTTCAACGCGTCGCCTGGTTTCGGCTTCATTTCCATCTATATGCATGAGTTCCTGGATCATCTTTTGTGACTCTCGAATTGCTTTACGTGTTTCGGCTGCCATTTTTGCACGTGCCATGATTGAATCGCCCTTTCTTTTTCCTTCTGCTGGATATGGTCAATAATACCATAGGCAGATATACCTGTGGTCTATATAAGTCAAGCATGACCTATGAAGAAACTTATGCCGCTTTCTCAAAACGTTTTCGTGGAAATTTGAAGAAAGCTTTGGCGGATGCAGGTTTGACACAAAGAAAGCAGCTTCTTGCTGGTCTAGATCCTCGTTACATTGCACGAATTAAAGCAGGTCAAGGCAATCCTACCCTTCAAACCATCTGGCGACTTGCTATTGCCGCTGGCATCGACCCTGAGAAGCTGTTTAAGAAGTGATTATTTGATTCGTCTTATGTTTGAAATATAATGATGTACAAAAAGCAGGGAACACCGTTCCATAGATCTTAATCTAAGCTTATCAGTAGAGGTCGCAATGCAGGCCTACTAGAAGCAAGGTATCGTCGAAATGTGTTTCTAGCAGATTGCTTTGCATTAGCGTTTTCCAGAAAAATGGGTGCAAAACTCATCACTTCTGATTTAAAATTAATAGAGGCGATTTCTGGAGATTTCAATTATGCAATCTGTTTATTCAGATAAAACTTGAAAAACTTAGGGCGAAGGCTGAGTTAAAACTAAAGCAAGAAAGGCTGTATTAAAAAGGACAATGCTTGCACTGTAATAAAATATATTTTTCATATCTAGCCTCCTTTGAAGTTCGTCTATAAAAAAGAATATTGAACCCAGCATGATCCGCCACACGGTCATCACCGTCCTAAATTTTCCAATCACATTTCAAAGAACTACAGGACTATTCATTTTAACATAGCCACGTATAGATTTAACCATTCGTAGAAAATTTTGATGTGCTTACTATGTGCTTGCTAGAAAAAAATGGGGCTGCTGCAAAAGACCGTAACCTGTTGAAATTGCTGAGCCGAGAATCGGAATTGAACCGACGACCTGCTGATTACGAATCAGCTGCTCTACCAACTGAGCTATCTCGGCTAAAATAATGTACCGAAGGCCGGATTTGAACCGGCACAAGCTAGTGCTCGGCAGATTTTGAATCTGCTGCGTCTACCAATTCCGCCACTCCGGCAATGTCTATTCTGATTTGGAGTTATTAGTCGTTTCAGCGGGAATTACAAGGCCATTTGCGATTTCACGCAATGCAGTTACTGTTTCCCGGTTTTTGCATTTAACTAATGGGTTTGCACCTTGATGAAGTTGCTTAGTGCGTGCGCTTGCTGTATGTACAAGTGCAAAACGATTTTCAACTCTCTCTAAACAATCTTCTACAGTAACTCTGGCCATATAATTTACTCCTAAATAACGTATAAACTAAGTTGCCGATCTATAATGTCTATTCGATGTGAAGTCAAGTGTGAAAATACGAATATGGGCTTGTTTAATAAAGTTCTACCAAAATGATAAACTGTCAAATTTATTGCAGTGATTTTATTGAGTTAAGGAATTTCCCATTGAAGTGTGGGGCGGCTATCAAAATGGACAATTTGTGGGATTGTTTAAAAATGCCGGATATTATGTATGTTTTGATAATAATTTTTTTTAATGGTATTGTTTTTGCAATGATGGATGCTATTGTCGCTTATAAATAAGGAAACCAATGACTATGAATCTAAAAAAATCGATATATTGCTTATTTATTTTTGTTTTAGTTAGTTGTCTCAGTCAAACATCGTTTTCGCACCAATTTGACCTAAGTACAGTGGACGAACTCGTGGATGTTGAAAATACATCGGGTCGAATGATTGTGGGACAGAATGATCATTTCTATATCTGCTATATTGATCGTCAAGAAAATGATTTAAAATTAGCGGAGTATGATGGGCAGGCATGGAATACGTCAACAATTGTGGATGATCCAGCGGGTAATGCAGTTGTTGGTCGATATTGTTCGATTATTGAAGACAATTTGCAAAATTTACATATTCTTTATTTGACAGATTCCAATAGCAATACGATTCGCCACGTGTATCAGCAAGAACAGGCATGGATTGATGAGCATGTAGCGGATAATGTGCGGGCTGCGTTTTCACCGGTGGGTAGTAGCCGAATAAGCGTTGCTTTGAATGGAAATAATAAAATTGCTATGGCAGTTTATGATTCATCATTAAAAAATTTGATGTATATCGAGCAATTGGACAATGATACTTGGGATGTACAAACTCTTGTTAGTAATGGTGATGTAGGGCGCTATGCATCAATTGCCTTTGATTTACAGGGCAATCCTATCATAATATATTCGGCGATGGAATTTGATGCGATTGCTCAGCGGAGTTTTGCACGGTTATATAAAATATGGCGAGATGGCGATCAGTGGCAGACATCAGAGCAGATATCAACTTCGGGCAGTTATAATGATTTTTTAATCGATGCGCAAGGACGAGGCCATTTGATTTATTCTACAGGGTCGGAGTTATATTATCGCCGATGGGTTGATGATCAATGGCAAGGTGCCTATTTAATTGATCGCTCGACCTATGTGGGTATGTATTGCAATATGTATATGGATGTGGCGGGTAATTTGTTTATTGTCTATCAGGATAAATATCGCAGCGCGCTATTTCCAGATCTCAATCAGTTAAAATTGGCATCGCTTTACTTTCAAACCACGGATTGGTTTTCAAGCGTATCAACGGAAACGATTACTTTTTCAGGTATGGGGCAGGGATTGCAAAATCAGTATAGTCCATCCATTGGGATTACTGATGATTATCAAATGAGACTCACATGGTTAGAATCCTATGATGCGCCAAATAATGAAACAAATCATAGGCTAAAAATTGCAGCGCTTCGCAATTGGCAATCGCGAATTGCCTTGATTACGCCAAATGCAGATGATCATGATGCCACGGAAGAATTTGATTTTGAATGGTATTATTTTGATCCTGAAAATGAATCAACCATTCAGATTCACTATTATCAAGATTTTAATGATCAGCATGTATTTCAAACTAATATTCATACTTCAAATCAGAGTTTGCATGAAGTCATCGATGTAGCGGATCTTGTGGCGGGATCCTATACTATTAAAGCGAGTATTACGGATGATGCTAATCCGAGTGTAGAGTTTAATGCGGTTCACGCATTGGAGATCAATAATCGAGTACCCAACCAGCCATCACTTGTATCTCCTGAGCATGAAGCGACAGTGACAAGTGCATTGCCAGATCTAACCGCGAGTACTGTCACTGATTTGGATGGGGATGATGTGGTATATGTGTTTCAAGTATATCGCGATGATGCGGGACAGGACTTAGTGACAGAGTCTGCAGATATACAGGTTGTGCCAGGGGCGGATGATGTTGTATGGCGTGTGGATATTGCGCTAGATGATGGCAATACCTATTATTGGCGTGTCAGGGCAGTCGATGAACACGATAATATGAGTGATTGGACGGACTATCGTTCATTTGATGTGGATATTGCGCATGCACCGACGCAACCAAAAGATATTCAAATTAATCTTGCGAATCATGCAATGCGTCCTATTATTTCCTGGGATAATAGTGTGGATATAGATGACGATGATATTCATTATAATGCAGTTATTTGTATAGATCAGCAATGTGCCACTGTTTTTATATCGGATGATGCTGTTATAGAGGACTTTTCAGGTCGATCTTCATGGCAGATAGATCAGGATTTAGATGCGGGGGATTATTATACTCGTGTGCGCGCCATTGATATTACGAATTCCAGTAGTATTTGGTCGACTACAATTGATTTTCAAATTGATGTGCCAGTTCAAGAGCCTGAAGAGCCTGAAGAGCCTGAAGAGCCTAACGCCGAACCATCAAATGATTTGCAAAATAATGATGACGATCTTGTACAAGATGAGGAGTCAATTGATACTCCAGCAATAGATGAGCAAGATGATACCGCGCAATTGCAAGATGACACTGAAAACGATGATGCGGCGGAACAAGAAGCAACGGAGGATAACTCTGGTCAAAGTGGAGACGTGAGCGCTTCTGCCAAAGGGGGCTGTCAAATGATTGCCAATGATTATGAGCAAGATATATCATTATATATGGTCATGATTATTTGTATGAGTATATGTGGGTATAGGCGAATCACCCTAAAATACGTTTTTCGAAGGCTTGGTCAGTCTGCTTTGCTTCAGATTCGTTCGTCATCGCGAGAGGCCCGACGGGCAATGTGGCGATCCAGCTTGGGATTGCTTCGTCACTTCGTTCCTCGCAATGACACAGTATTGGTACAACATCTCGTTTTTAGATCGAAGTTACGAAAGATGTCAGGGAGTGTTCTTATTGAATTTCCTGCCCAATATTAATAGCGTCTATTATGTTTTTATAGATGCAAGATGCGCTGAAATATTCATTTCTTCTACCACTCATCTTTTAACAGATCTTGCTTGATCCGCTCCAAAATTGAATTTCCTTTTTTAAACTTCATCTGCAAGAGAAATGCATGCAATGTAGATAAAATTGAATTTCCTTCCTGAGGGATAAAGGCCCAACCTTTTATATTAGTGCTACTGGTAATAAGATTTTCTGAAAGAACGATGGCATGTGAAAAAAGTCTTCCCTGGAAACCGTATCGCCTGCCAAGATCAAAAACAATATTGGAATCAAATTTTCGAGTTGAAGCTAAAAAAGAATTTGATTTAATTAAATCGGATATGTCTAGTGATAAAGGTTTTTTAAGAGTAATGTTAAATCGAGCGGTATGCATTAATTGGCTGGGTGTCGTTATGTCAGAAGAATATAGATTACAAGGGACATTAATTGTTTTAAACATATCTACAACATCAATTGCATGATGTGTCCCAATTTTTAAATCCTGGTGGCGAGAAACAACATGAGCTGAAACAAGGCGTTCATGATTTGCAAGATCATCGGATCTTCTTACAATAACCATGTCTGCATGAGATAGGTTGTCGAGTTTTTTTCCAGTGATTGTTGAGAGAAGTGACGCTATAGCATGCGTATTGCAAGATACGACATTGACAAAACGTTTTCCAAAAATAATATTATCATTAATACCTGTCATAAACAAGGTGCCAAATCCTTTTTCACTTCCTTGAGCAGAGGCTTTGATTGTTTGGATTGATTTATAGTTATTGAGGTTTTGTAAGCCAATCCCATTGGCTGTTGCCTCAAAGATATAATCAATTTTATTAATTATTGTATTTAAGGGCAGATATTTTGAATTTGAAGATGTTGTGCAAAGTTTGACGTTCATTGCTTCTAATATATCTCGTTCAATTTTATTCCAAGGATGAATGGAATGTTTGCAGGCATAAATTTGGTCAATATCAAGGTTGCTTTGATAACGAACCAGCAAATTAATAAGGGTTGTTCCAATGTTTCCTGTGCCATTTACTAGAACTCTCATAGTAATTCCAAGTTAAATGATGGATGTATTTTTAGCAACCCCTCAAGATAATTTTATGGACAAGAGCGTTGAGGAGCACTACTTGAGAAATTCATGGATTATTTTCGAGCATATGAAATCTTTCTGATGAATATTGTTTTTATTCATGGCATGATAAAAAAAATGATTGTTTTATGGGTGCTTTTTTGACTTAGGAGATATAATGAAATTAAAATTAATTTTATTCGTCTTAATTATGTTATTGGTCCAGTCAGGTGTTGCAGTATTTGCATTGGCGGATTTCAATGAACAAAAACAGTTAAAGATAATGCGTGTTACCCCAAGTGGAAAAGATGTGTCAATTGGGCAACAGCTTGTTTTTCAGTATAATCGTCCTGTTGTTCCTATCGGTCGCATGGCGCGCAATAATAGTGACATACCCGTTAATATTTCTCCAAAATTAAATTGCCAATGGTATTGGATAAATACCAGTGCGCTTGCGTGCCAATTGGATAATAAAAATAAGATGCAGGCAGCAACCAAGTACACTGTCACCATGAATCCCGGTATACGTGCCAAAGATGGTGCAACGATTGATGCGGTTTACACTCATAGTTTTATTACACAACGTCCTCAGATGCGTTATTTTCAGTTTTATGATTGGCAAGGCCCTGGAACACCTATTATTAGGCTTACTTTTAATCAATCGGTGAGTAGATCTTCTGTAGAGAAATACATTGCATTTGTTTATCGTAAAAAAGGAGTCGATAATGCATATATTACGCATGGCATAACAGTTGAAAAAGATCCAAATGATCGGGAGGATCCCATTTATATTGCTGTTTCAGGCTCAAATAACAGCAATGAATTAATAGGAGAAGAGGCCAGAAGGCGATGGCTTATTTCTCCGAAAAAAGAGCTATTGCTTGATACCCGTATTGATTTGAAAGTGACACCTGGTCTTGTTTCTGCATTAGGAAAAGAGCCTGGAGTTGAGGATAGAGTTCTTATAACTTTTCATACATTTCCGGAGTTTGCCTTTTTGGGTGTGATCTGCACAACAAATGATGACAATGATATACTGATTACAAAAGAAAATAATCACAAAATTGGCAAGTGCAATCCACTTGAACACACCGCACTTTCTTTTTCTACGCCTGTAGTAAATTCACAAATTAAGAATAATATTCTTATTCATCCTAATCTGGCAGGTAATAGAAACGATTATGACCCATGGGCAAACACTTGGGATTATTCACAGCTAGATCGTGCTCATAAAAAAGGTATGCGCTATAATGTATGGTTGCCAGAGTATTTAAAGGCAGTACAAACTTATACGCTTGCAACATTGCCTGCAGATTTAGATGCCATTGACAAAATAAAATCACTATTTGTTGATATACGGTCGTCTGATTTAGAAGATGAATTTGGTCGCGTATTAAAAGAGCCAATAGATATAACATTTTTTACCGATCATCGTAAGCCAAATTTTGAGCTGCTATATCGAACTGCAGTATTGGAAAAACAGGTCAACTCTGATCTTCCCCTGTATATGACCAATCTTGATCGCATTATGCTTAATTATAAAAAATTAACCATTAATGGGGTGAAGGATAGTCAATTATTTACTCTTGATGATATTCCGCAGGTAGAGGATGTGCAATTTGTAGTTCCAATGCATGTGCGAGATATGCTTGAAAATAAAAGTGGTGCTATCTATGGAACAGTTGAAACGAAACCGCATGTAGAAAAATCGCCAATAGAGCGAGTGTTCTTTGCAAGTGTCAGTCCATATCAGTTACATGTAAAAGTGGGGCATTATAATACACTCGTATGGGTGACTGATTTAGCGACTGGTGAGCCTGTCAATAATGCTCATGTACAAATATATAAGGATAAGGTCAGCAATCTTTCTTCCAGCTTTAATGCCTTGGATAAAGGCTATACAAATGCATCGGGATTGGTATTGCTAAAAGGAATGCATATATTGAATCCGACACTTGATTTATTCAGGTACTGGTGCACTGATGAAAGTCAAAATGATTGTGATCGTTTATTTGTACGTGCTGACAATGCCGGTGAAATGGCGGTAATGCCGCTGCAAGAAGAATTCGAATTAAGCATTTATCGTGCTTCTAATGATACTATTTGGCCAAGGATAAAAAGGAAATACGGCCATATTCATACATGGGGAACAACTGCACAGGGTGTTTATCGCGCGGGTAAAACTATGCAATACAAGTTCTATGTGCGGGATCAAAATAATGATCACTATGTTCCTGCACCTAATAAGTCTTATACGCTTGAGATTGTTGACCCTACTGGAAAAACAGTGCATGAAATTACGGATATTACCTTGTCAACATTTGGTAGTTATAGCGGTGAATATACTGTGCCGGAAAATGCAGCCGTTGGATGGTATCGTTTTAAATTGAGCAGTAGTTTTACCCATTATACATGGCAGCCCATGCGCGTATTGGTCAGTGATTTTTCTCCTGAGTCATTTAAAGTAAGGACTTCTCTGAATGGTGATTTATTTCATCCTGGAGATAATGTCGAAGTGTCAAGTGCTGCCAAGCTTTATTCCGGTGGTGCCTATACTGATGCAGAGGCTAGAACTACAGTCATATTAAGGAGTGCTTATTTTTCATCACCACATCCGATAGCCAATGAGTTTACATTCGATAGCTACAAGCATCAATCATTAAAAAAAGTTTTCCAGAAAATTGATAATGTCGATAATAAGGGTGAAATCAGTCATACATTTCCATTGCCCAGGGAGGATATTATTTATGGGCGTTTAACAGTAGAGAGTGCCATACGTGATGATCGTGGAAAATATATCGCTGCGAGCGCAACAGCAGATTATATTGCGCTAGATCGATTGGTCGGTTTAAAACATACCAAATGGTTTTATGAAGAAGATAAATTAGCGCAAATTAAATATATCGTGGTGGATAAATACGGAGTGCCAATTGCAAATACACAGGTGCTATTGGATATAAATCGTTTGCAGACAAAGGTTGCCAAGGTCAAAGGGGCGGGGAATGTCTATCTTACAAATTATATTGATGAATGGATTCCTTCTGGAACCTGTAAAGGTATGTCTAAGGTTGAACCACTACAGTGTGACTTTATTCCTGAAGAACCAGGCACTTATAAAGTCACTGCAACGATTAAAGATACAAAAGGCAATGCGCATTCTACTGAAATAAGGGCCTGGGTTTCCGGCAAAGGCCATGTGTTGTGGCATACCCCTGATGATAACTCACTGCAAATTATTCCAGAAAAAACGGATTATAATATTGGTGATAAAGCGCGTTATCTGATTAAGAATCCGTATCCAGGTGCGAAGGCCTTGATAACCATTGAGCGCTATGGCGTAATCAAGTCGTGGGTGCAAACGTTAAATGAAAGTACTTCGGTGATTGAATTTGAAGTTGAAAAAAACTTTATGCCAGGATTTTACTTATCTGTGATTGTCATGTCGCCGCGTATTGACACATCATTACCAAAAATGGGGCAGGTTGACCTTAGTAAGCCAACGTTTAAAGTTGGCTATGTGAAAGTGCCGGTAAAAGATCCTTATAAGCAGATTGATGTATCGATCCAAACCGATGCTGCAGTGTATAAACCGCGTGATAAGGTAACTGCGACCATTCATGTACAGCCTAAACATAAGAATAATAATGAAGACGATATTGAGATTGCAGTAGTTGTGCTCGATGAAGCTGTATTGGATTTGATAGAGGGAGGGCAATCATATTTTGATCCGTATGAGGGCTTTTACAAACTCGATGAATTGGATTTAGTGAATTACAGCTTATTAACGCGCCTGATTGGTCAACAGAAGTTTGCTAAAAAAGGTGCCAATCCGGGCGGTGATGGTGGGGTGAATATCAGTATGCGATCACTGTTTAAATATGTCAGTTATTGGAATCCGTCCATAAAACCAAATAAAAATGGCAATGCGATGATTAGCTTTAATGCGCCGGATAATTTGACGGGTTGGCGGGTGCTTGCTTTTGCAGTAACTCCTTCTGACCGTATGGGACTTGGCGCTACCAATTTTAAAGTGAATCGCTCTACTGAAATTCGTCCAGTCATGCCCAATCAAATCACGCAAGGGGATGTATTTCAGGCGGGGTTTAGCGTGATGAACCGTACTGATAAACCAAGGGATATAACGGTAACTATTGATGCAAAGGGGCATATTCAACCCACGAATGTATTTTCAAAAACTATTCACTTGGAACCTTATAAACGTCAAACAGTATATATGCCTGTTTCATCCGCTCATTTGCCACAGAGTAGAGATATTAATGCGGGTGCGATTCATTTTTCTGTCAAGGCATTGGATGCTATGGATGGTGATGGAATTGAACACATTATACCCATTCACAAGCAACATTTACTGGAATCCGTTGTAAATTATGGCACAACAACAAAGGATAAGGTGTCCGAATCGCTTCATTTTCCAAAAAATATACATACTGATATTGGTGATGTATCCATGGTTTTGTCCCCATCGGTGATAGGCAGTGTGGATGGTGCATTTCAATATATTCGTGATTATCCGTATACCTGCTGGGAACAGAAATTGTCCAAAGGAGTGATGGCCTTGCATTATCAGAATTTAAAGGGATATCTTTCTGATGATTTAAAATGGGAAGAAAGTAAATCTCTGTCAAATGATATCTTAATGCAAGCGGCTAATTATCAAGCGCCCAATGGTGGAATGGCGTACTTTATTTCGCAGGATCAATATGTCAGTCCGTATTTAAGTGCTTATACAGCGCTTGCATTTAATTGGCTGCACGAGAGGCATCATGATGTACCCGAAGCTGTTGAGTCCAAATTACACGCCTACCTTGAGCGTTTGCTGAAAAAAGATGTGATGCCAATGTTTTATTCACGGGGTATATCTTCTACTGTCCGATCCATAGCGCTTTTTGCACTGGCTAAACATGGAAAAGTATCACTAAGTGATTTAGAGCGCTATCGTTCCCATATTCAATACATGAGCTTGTTCGGTAAATCGCATTATCTCCAAGCTGCATTGGAAGTAAATGGCGCAGAAGTGATTGCCAAAGAAGTTATGGACATGATTCTTGCACATTCCAATCAATCAGGTGGTAAATTCAGTTTCAAGGAAGAATTAGACGATAGCTATACACGTATTATTGCGACATCACTTCGAGCAAATTGTGGAATATTATCCGCTATGACAAGCTATGCTGAAAACAACATTGGTGCATCTGTGGAGCATGATATACCTTTTAAGTTAATGCGTCATATTGTACAAAAACGAGGTAATCGAGAGCATTGGAAAAATACACAAGAAAATATTTTTTGCATGAACAGTCTGGTTGACTATGCGCGTATTTATGAAAATATAAAACCGACTATGCGCGTGTCAGCGACTCTGAATGGAAGTGAGTTTGGAAAAACTAATTTCAATGATTTGCATGATGATTCGGTGACATTTAGTCGGTCCATTACTGCAGATGATCCTGGCACACATCAATCCATCACTTTGTCGCGAAAAGGAAATGGCCGGCTCTACTATGCTGCACGTATGAACTATAGCTTGCTAGAGGAATCTGCAAATCGTCTGAATGCTGGGATTGATATTCGTAAGGAATATAGTGTTGAACGAAATGGCGAGTGGATTCTATTGGGCAATCCGAATGAGATCAGTCTTGGAGAATTGGTGCGAGTTGATATTTATGTGTCATTGCCTGTGGCGCGATATTTTGTTGTTGTGGATGATCCAGTGCCAGGTGGATTGGAGCCGATAAATCGTGACCTGGCAACCTCTTCATCCATTGATGCAAATAAGGGGGATTTTCAAGTTGCCGGTGGGGCATGGTGGTTTCAATATGATGATTGGCATTACTTCAGTGGATCGCGTTGGAGTTTTTATCATAAGGAAATTAGGTATAATGCGGTGCGTTTTTATTCGGACTATCTTCCTGCAGGTAATTATCATCTATCATATGCTGCGCAAGCGATTGCTAAAGGGAGTTTCACTAAAATACCAGTACATGCAAAAGAAATGTATGATTCAGATGTATTTGGTAAGGGATTGCCTGGAATGTTGATCGTAGGTGATTAACGGGCAATTCTGCAAATGAGGGCAAGCCAGTAATGGCAAATACATAAGAGGATGGTGTTGAATTAAACTTTTTGGCAAATATCGACAATGGATGTTTTTTAACAGTTTTGTCACAGTGATGGCTGTTGCGATAGTGACGCTTGCGCTGTACACCTTTTTTAGTTTAAAGCCCACGCCAGAGTCTTTTCATGCAGTTCTTTCCAATAGTCATAATATTCAAGTGCTTGATCGACATGGTGAGCCGTTAAATACGACATATCAAAATAATTGGAATATTCATGATATAGTGGCATTGCATCAAGTGCCAGATTTTTTAAAACATGTGTTTATTATATCTGAAGATAAGCGATTTTATCAGCATTCAGGTGTGGATTGGCTGGCAAGAGGGGCAGCTCTTTTTGCGAATATAAAGGCCATGCGTGCTGTGCGTGGGGCCAGTACGATTACAGAGCAAGTAGTGCGAATGATTCATCCTCGTCCACGTACTGTTTGGTCGCGTTGGCTAGAAGGTATGGAAGCCATAGTATTAGAGAATTATTTTAGCAAAGAGAGTTTATTGGAATTTTACCTCAATCAAGTGCCGTATGCGGCCAATCGTAGAGGTATTGTTCAAAGTGCTCGTTATTATTTTAACCGTGATTTAAACACGCTCAGTAAAAAGGAAATGTTGGCATTGGTGGTTTTAGTTCGCGCGCCAAGCCGATTGGATTTATGGAAGAATACGGAAAAAATTGAAGCCAGTATTTGTCGGCTTATGGATCAGCTCATTGAAAAAAATATGCTAACTGCGCAGAATAAAGAAATTATTCTTTCAGAAAACTTTGAATTGGAAACACCACATCTTTTTGTTAATGCAAATGAATTTATAAGGTATGTTAAACATCATTCGCGCATTCATTTTGCAGGTTGGCCGCATGTGAAAACAACGTTGGACTCAATGCTACAAAACCGCACTCAAACTATGCTGGATAATCGATTGCATTATCTTAAATCTAAGAAAGTACGAAACGGCGCAGTGCTGGCTGTGGATCACACCACTGGGGAGATTCTTGCGTGGGTTGTTGCAGGGAAAGGATCAAAAGGTACTTTGGGCAGGTTTATTGATGCAGTTACAGTTCCTCGTCAGCCTGGATCTGCATTAAAGCCATTGCTATATTCGCTTGCATTGAAAAAAGGGTGGTCCGCTGCTACGATCATTGATGATGCGCCGCTTGTTGAATCCGTAGGGAATGGTTTACACAGTTATCAAAATTATAGTCGTATCTTCTATGGCCCAGTTACACTTAGGCAAGCTCTTGCTAATTCACTAAATACCCCAGCAGTCAGGACATTGAAATATGTGGGTGCAGAGAACTACCTCAATTACTTGAATGATTTTGGATTTACAGGGCTTACCAATCATCCTAATTTTTATGGTGATGGCATTGCCTTGGGAAATGGGGAAGTAACTCTTTATGAATTAGTACAAGCGTATGCAGCGATTGCAAATCAAGGGATTTTCAAGCCACTGACCCCATTTTTTAATGATTTAAATGCTATGCCTGCGCACTATAGTTTATCACCGGAAATATCTTCTTTGATCGGACTTATTTTATCCGATTCAGAGGCGAGGGCTTTGGAGTTTGGTGAGGACAGTGTTTTGAATTTTGCCGTGCAAACAGCGGTTAAAACAGGCACGTCAAGTGACTATAGAGACAGCTGGGCCATTGGTTTTAATTATCGCTATACGGTGGGTGTATGGATGGGAAATTTGGATCAACGGCCAACAGATGGCATTAGCGGTTCTACTGGGCCTGCATTATTGCTTAGAAGTGTATTTTATGAACTGACCAAACATCAGAAAACAAAGCCACTTTCTGTTCATAATGGTTTAATCACGCATGATTTATGTGTGGATACTAAACAACTTAAATCCAATGATAAGGATTGCAAAACCTATACAGAATGGTTTGTGCCAGGTACTGAACCTTCATTTTCTGTAACAAATATGAAATATACAGTGCCAATACGTTTGCGCCAGCCAGTAAATGATTTGCATATTGCCTATGATCCGCGCATACCCAAAGAAAGTCAGTCATTTGAATTTTATATTCAGGGTGTGTCTGATGAAGAAACAGTTGTGTGGAATATCAATGGCAAACAGATAATAACTAAAGGAGGGCTTTACTCCTGGCCATTGCAAAAGGGAAGGCATGAAGTGCATGCAACTGTATGGCATGGGAAACAACGCATTGCTACAATTAATAACACAGTGTTTTGGGTCAGATGATTTTTCAAATTATAAGTATTCAGATGGTTTTTAGGTGGAATTTGGCTAACTTAAGTATCATTTGGCGGCATGTACTATGCACCAAATTATAATCGAATTAATAATGTAGATAATCTGCTAAATTCAACACTAGACATTGCCTTTCGTTAAAGTCCAAACTGGCCCTTTTTTGTCGTATAGTGATTTTATCAGGACTTGAATTCAGAGCTAACTACTGTTACTCTGCAGTTCATGAGCTGTGAATCCACAATTGTATCGCATATATTTCCAGACTATCATCGTAGGCATTTATTTGCGGCCAAACTTCGAAGTGTTATTTTTATTATTACTTGCATGTTATTTGGATTTTTCTTTTATAATGTATTGGAGCAAGTATGGTCCTATGCACTTATTCTTGTGACATGCTATGTAATAACGATTATTGCGCGTCAATTTATTATAAAAGACTGCTGGGTTTTATTTTGTTTTTCCATGGCTATTACAGCGGATTTAATTGCGATTACAACCGTTGTGTATTTATCCGGTGGTCCATTTAGCTCATATTTTACAATTTATTTGTTCTATATTGTGATTACAGGTGTGTTATACCATTACAGTTTGGCGGTCATATTAAGCATATTAATTAGTATTATTTATGGTGTTTTTTTAGTCCTATGCCATATGGGGATGATTTCACCGTTAATTCTGTATTATGGAAATTCCTTGCCCATTCCAACCTATACGCCGATTGCGCATTTTGCATTTGTGATTATCTTTTCATTGATTTTAGTATATATTGTTAAAGTTGCTACATTTTTTTCACGCGAATATGAACGTAATTTGGAATTGAAAAATAAAGAGCTCAGTGCATTATATGAAATCAGTTCGACTATTCGCAGTATTCGTTCAGTCAAGAGTGTCATCAATCAAGTTCTTTCAGGTGTTGTGAAGGGCTTGGATGTAAAATTGAGCATGTTGATTACAATGCAGGAAAAGGATCTTCTATCCATCAATATAAGCTCGTCAAAGCTGGGGCTCAATCAAGTGCAAAGCATGTTAGGAAACCATGAGTGGAATGCCTCAGAATCCAACTCCCTGATTTTATCCCATAGATGGACGCAGTTATCAAATCATCAGACTATTCACTGTCATCATTTAAATGAATTATTTAAATCCGATTATAAGATGTTAAATGCTACAATGATTGATGAATTTATTGATACTCATGAAATTTCCAATTTTATTGCGGCGCCATTGGTTGTAGAGGGGCGTCTTATCGGCGTGCTCATTGGATTTATGGCGCATAGTTTTTTATCCGACGATCAGTTGAGCTCATTTGAAGCTTTTGCAAACCATGCGGCCATTACAATTGATGCTGCCAGTTCATTGGACCAATTGGCGCAATTAAATGATGAATTGCGCCGAGTGAGTGAGGTAAAATCAGAGTTTTTAGCCACGATGAGCCATGAGCTTCGTACGCCTTTAACTGCAATTATTGGGTTTTCTGAGTTATTGGTTGAGGGAGTAATGGGGGATATGAGCTCTGAACAGATGGAAAGCCTGCATGAAGTGCTTCGTAATGCCAATGATTTATTGGAGCTCATTAATGGGCTTTTGGATTTAACTAAAGTGGAGTCCGGTCGCATGTCTATGGATTTACAATGTGTCAATATTCAATCCATTATTTCTCGTGTGACTCAAAGCATGATGCCATTATTTCAAAAAAAGAAGCAGCAATTAAATGTGAAAATAGAGAGTAATGTGCCATATGCCCTGTTAGATGAACGAAAGATTCAACAAGCATTGATCAATTTAATGGGCAATGCCAATAAATTTGCGCCAAATGAAGGGCAAGTTAATATTATACTGGATTATTTGGATGCGCTAACCAATATGCCTATGCATGTACAGGAATGGTTGAATAAACAGTGCCATAGTAACAGTGATTTTGATCTATGGAAAGGGTTTATTTATGTGCGTGTGCAGGATGATGGCATTGGTATTCCAATCGATGCGCTTGACAATGTATTTGAAATGTTTAGGCAAGCGGATAGCTCTATTACGCGTAGTTATGGCGGTACAGGGCTGGGTTTAGCGCTTGCTAAACGGTTTATTGAAATGCATCATGGCATGATATGGGCGGAGAATGTATTGGGCTCTGGTGCATGTTTTTCTGTATTACTGCCTGTTCAGTCCTGTAATCCATAAGCAGTTGTATGAATAATTTGTTTTTCATTTTTATTCATCAGCTAAATGTGTATAATTGGGCCTCAAGGAGAGGTACTGGATGACCGTATCATTTCGTCAATATGGGTGGATTATCGATGCTGCGGTTATTGTGATCAGTGCTTTTTTTTTAGCTAAAATAACAAATGTATACTTGGGTCAGTTTTTTGAGGTGAAACGCTCTATTGGTGTGCTTACGAGTGCATCACTAAATACATTTAGCAGCAATCATCATGTGGCATCTGATTATATGGATACTGTCAAACGAAATGTATTTGATTCCAGTGTTCAAGAAATTATACCCGAGGCATCCAGTGATGTAGAAAAAAAAGATACCTCTTCTGTTGTTGAAATAGATCCAATGGATCAAACACCTGTAGAAACATCGTTGAGTCTTAATATCGTATCTGTGCTTGTGGTTGGAATTGGCAAAGATTCACGCTCATCTGTAACAATTGGCGGTGGTGGTGGCAGTCGTCGTCAATCCAAGAAAAAAAGTCGAGGTAGATCGAAAAATAAAGTCTATGCCGTTGGTGTGGAAGGGGATGAGAGCTTTGCGCCAAGCACAAAACTATTGCAGGTTTTGCCTAGACGCATTATCTTCTTAAACAATAATCGTTTGGAATATGCGGAATTTGATCCAATAGGCGAGAGTAATATTTTTGGTCCACCCAAATATGATGATAAAGAGAGCACAGCATCAACGCAAACTCCTTCAAAAAAGAAGGCGGAGGATTCAGCTACTATTTTAGAATCAGGAAATAAGTTTACTGTGGATCGCCGTGAGCTGGATAGTGCATTGGGTGATATGAATAAGCTGCTTACACAGATCCGTGCTGTTCCGATTTTCAAAAATGGTAAGATGGATGGGTTGAAAGTAATGAGCGTGCAGCGAAGTTCTATTTTTTCACGTTTGGGTTTAAAGCGCGGAGATATTTTAAAACAAATCAATGGTCAGGAATTAAATATTGCACAGGGAATGCAGATGTTTAACCAATTAAAAAGCAGTGATAGCATTTCATTGGATTTAATCAGAAAAGGTCAACCCACAACACTAGATTATGATATACGATAATATGAAAATAAAAATAGGAATAATCCTTTTATGTGCATTATATTGTTGGCCAGTTATTTCTTTGGCACAATATACGAATTCTCGTGCATCTTCAATGGCACGGGATAAGTCTGAAGTTGAAATGGAAGAAAAAGAGGAATTGGTCTATTTAAATGCCAATAATGCACAAATTGAAGATGTCATTAAACAAATCAGTCAGCAGACCGGTAAGAATTTTATCATTGATAAGGATGTTCGTGGCTCAATTACTATTTTGTCATCCAGGCCAATGACAAAATCAGAAGCCTATCAGGCATTTTTATCCGCATTAGAAGTGGCTGGTTTTACGACTGCGACCGGTCCTGGTGGTATTATTAAAATTGTAAAAAAAGGCGATGCCAGCAGTTCTAATATCCCAGTTTATGTGGATACGACGCCGGAAACAGATAGTTATATTACGCGCTTAATTACACTGCAAAATATCCAAGCAAACACCATTGTCCAAGCCATTACTCAAGGAAAATTATTATCAAAAACAGCATCCATGTTTGCTTATCCTGCTACTAATACGATTATTGTGACTGACTCGGGTACAAATATTGACCGGCTGATGAAAATCATTAAAGAACTGGATCAGGAAGAACCTCAGCAAGTCCTTGAGATTATTCCTATTCAATATGCGGATGCCAAGGATGTGGCTAAGACAGTGATGAATATCTTTGAAATTAAGAATACAGCTGCACGAAGTAGTACGCGCACAAGCCGGCGGCGCACTAGTCGGTCGCGAAATACAACGAGTACACAAGCGGTTGGCAGTGTGCAGGAAGTATCTAAAATTATTGCAGATGAACGTACAAACTCAGTGATTGTCTATGCAAGTAAGCGCGCGATTAAGCATGTGCGTGCGATGATTGCAAAATTGGATGTGCCATTAAGTATGGGTGAAAGTGGCAATATTCATGTGCATCATTTGAAGTATACCAATGCCAAAGAAATGGCACAGACCTTGTCAGCAGTGACTCAAAAAGCATCGGCATCGAGTAAGAAAAAGGGTTCAAAAAGTGCTCCTGTTGTAGCTAGATTGGGTGAGGGTATTAATATTGGTGCGGATGAAGTGACCAATGCCTTAATTATTACTGCATCTGCAAAAGATTATAAGCGTTTGGTAGAGGACTTAATTGACAAATTGGATGTGCCCAGGCGACAAGTTTTTCTTGAATCTGTGGTTATGGAACTGCGTGTGGGCGGCGGCTCTCAAACGGGTATTACGGGCTATGGTGGTATGGGGACAGGATCACTCATGGGGTTTGGATCAATTGGGCATGATGGATTTAGTCCAGCCAACTTCTTTACACCAGGGGGCATTTTTTCAACGCCTGGCATGCTGGGCGGTTTATTATCTCAAGATGATATTACAATTACAGTGCCCGGTGATGGTGGGTCTAGTCAGGATTTAACAATTCCTGCATTTGCTGCATTTTTAAATTTTTTAAGCAGCAATACACAAGCTAATATTCATTCGACGCCAAATATTTTAACATTGGATAATCAAAAAGCGTCTATTGAAGTAAATGATACAATATATGCGGAAAAGCGTACGCAATCGGGTACCACAGGTTTTGAGACTATTGAGCCCACGCCATTGGATGCTGGTCTGACATTGGAAATTACACCTCAAATTACATATGGCGATGCTGTACGATTGGAAATTCACCAAAAATTATCGAACTTCACATCCGCGCCAAACCCCAGAACCGGTGCAGCCAATACATCCAAACGTGAAATTCAAACTACAGTCGTCGCAATGGATGGCCAAACAGTGGTATTGGGTGGATTAATGCAGGATTCAGATCGAGTCAATCGTAGTAAAATTCCAATTCTAGGGGATATTCCAGTATTGGGTTGGCTATTTAGTCGAAAAGTACGGTCGCATGAAAAATCCAATTTAATTGTATTTATTACACCTTATGTCATTCGTACGCCCGCGGATTTTGCAGATATTACAAAGACAAAAATTGAACAGCGAAATGATTTTATTAAAGATAATTTTAGAAAGCGTCAACAACGTCAAATTCGAAAAGTGATTGCAAGGCATCGGGCGGATTTACTTGAATTTACTGAGCCTGTGGTGACGCGGCCACATCCTGATGTGCAAAAAAATGATAAAGTAATTAAATCAAAAATGCCCAATGAAAGTTCATCACGACAGTCAAAAATAGGATCAAAAAATCCCATATTGAATAAACGTGAGAAAAAAAATATTATCACAGTACCGTCGATCGATTCATCGCGCCGTAGTTCAACCAATTAAACTAGGAAAATATTGATATATTATGGAAGAACGCAGCTTAGGTGCTATATTACTGGAAACAAGTTCTCTAACTGAAGAGCAGTTAGAACAGGCCTTGTCAGTGCAGCGTGAGCGTGGAGTAAAGCTGGGCGATGCCTTAGTTCAGTTAAAGTTTTTACGTTCAGAAGATATTTTAAAGGCTTTATCCGTACAGCTAGGTTTTCCATATGAAAACCGAATCGATGTGGATGCTGTTCCTTCGGAGCTAATTACACCTTTACCAATTAACTATGCCAAACAGAATGAAGTAATTCCATTGCGCCAAGATGATAATGACATTGTTGTTGCCATTGCAGATCCCACTAATTTTTATGCACTGGATGATCTGCGCATGCTGTTTGGCTGTGATGTAAAACCAGTGATTGCAAGTTCATATGAAATCGTGAATGCGATTAATTCAGTATATAATCGTGCTACTGGGAGCAGTGATGATGCAATGGGTGATTTGGGCGAGGGTGCTGAAATTTCAGATGATTTTAATGAGCCCGTTGATTTATTGGATGCGGATGATGAAGCGCCTATTATTCGCTTGGTCAATTCGCTTTTGTTTAGAGCGGTTAAACAAAAAGCCAGTGATATTCATATTGAGCCATTTGAGCGTGAAATTAAGGTACGTTTTCGAATTAATGGAATACTCTATGATATTATGAATCCGCCAAAGCGTGCACAAAATGCGATTATATCACGTATTAAAATTATGAGTCAGTTAAATATCGCAGAAAAGCGCGTGCCACAGGATGGGCGTATTCGTATTAAAATAGCGGGCAAAGATATTGATATTCGTGTGTCTACCATACCAACTGCGCATGGGGAAAGCGTGGTTATGCGTTTGTTGGATGCAAGTTCTATTTTATTGGATTTGGATTCATTGGGATTTAGTCGGGTTAATTTAGATGGATTTAAAAATCTGCTATCTCATCATAATGGTATTGTACTGGTGACCGGACCAACAGGTTCTGGTAAAACAACAACTCTATATTCTGCGCTATCAAAATTAAATACAGGTGATATAAAAATTATTACTGTGGAAGATCCTGTGGAATATCAATTGCATGGTGTGAATCAAATGCAGGTAAATCCGAAAATTGATTTAACATTTGCATCGGGCTTGCGTGCTTTTTTACGGCAAGATCCAGATGTGATTTTGGTGGGTGAGATTCGTGATAAAGAAACAGTTGAAATTGCGATTCAAGCATCGCTGACTGGTCACTTAGTGTTATCGACATTGCATACCAATGACGCACCAAGCTCAATTACCCGTATGATTGAAATGGGTGTTGAGCCTTTCCTTGTTGCATCATCCGTGTTGGGTATTGTTGCTCAGCGCTTGATTCGATCTGTATGCCGTGAATGTGCGAGGAAATACACACCTGCACCAGATGAATTAAAGCAAATAGGTTTGACACCAGGGGATTTAAAAGGGCGTCAAATATTTAAGCCTGTTGGCTGTCCGACATGCATGGAAACTGGATATGCAGGTCGTGCAGGTATTCATGAAGTGCTAATGGTGACCGATGATGTGCGTACTGAGCTCATGAAGGGGTCAGATGCGATGACAATTAAACGCATTGCAGTGCAAGCAGGAATGAAAACATTGCGCGATGATGCGGCTGCAAAAGTGCTTCAAGGGAAAACAACAATTTCAGAAGTGCTGCGTGTGACGCAGGAAGATAGCAATTAAAAAGGGATAATACACTTATGCCAATTTATGAATATGTGGGCATTGATGCAAAAGGGAAGCGAGCGACAGGCACTGTCGATGCTGAAAGTGATCGTAGTGCACGAGTTAAATTGCGTCGAATGAACATCTTTCCAACTAGTATTGGCCATGAGGGCAATGTAAAGCAACGCATGAGCTTTGATATGCAAGTTGATTTAAGCAAGTATTTGGAGCGTGTGAAGGTAGAAGATATTTCATTGATGACACGTCAATTTGCAACGTTATTGGGTGCGAATATTCCCTTAGTGGATGCAATAACTGCACTGATTGAGCAGATTGAAAATAAAAAACTGCAAAAAGCCATGTCACGAGTCCGTGAAAAAGTGTTGGAAGGTGCGAAATTATCGGATTCACTTAAAATAGAACGCAAATTATTTGGCAATATGTATATAAACATGATCAATGCAGGGGAGTCCAGTGGGTCGCTGGATGTCGTGATGAGCCGATTAGCAGATTTTATGGAAGCGCAAGCAGACTTGAAAAGCAAAGTCACGGGTGCGATGATTTACCCTGTGATTATGAGTGTTGTGGCGACTGTATTATTAACATTGCTTCTTATCTTAGTTGTGCCGAAAATTACGGATATTTTATTGTCGCGAGGCAAAGCCTTGCCTGTGCCTACGCAAATACTTATTTTTATCAGTGATACTCTAAAACATTATTGGTATGTTTGTATCGCCGCAATTATAGCTATAAGCTATAGCTGGCGACGATTTACAGATACAACTACAGGTAAAAAATGGTGGCATAAAAAACAACTTAACATTGCAGGTATTGGTCGATTAATTAAAATGATTGCGATTGCTCGGTTTAGTCGAACGCTGTCAACGTTGCTTTCAAGTGGTGTACCACTGCTTAGCGCTATGGGAATTGTGCAAAACATTATGAGTAATGTGATCTTGCAAGGTGTGATCGAAAAAACTCGTAATAGTTTGAGGGAAGGGCAAAGTGTTGCAGAACCACTAAAACGCAGTGGCTATTTCCCAGCGCTTGTGGTTCATATGATTTCTGTGGGCGAGAAAACAGGTGAAATAGAGCAAATGCTAGAGCGGATTGCCGATACATATGACAATGAAGTGAAAAATGCACTAAGTGCATTTACAAGTATGCTTGAGCCGCTTATGATTGTCGGTATGGCGATTGTTATTGCCTTTATTGTGATGGCGATTTTATTGCCGATGATGGAAATGAATAAACCCGCATAAATGGATAATAGAAAAATAGGAGAGAATGACATTATGAAAAAGAGATTACAGATGAATCAAAAAGGTATGACGTTAATTGAAATTCTTATTGTGTTAGCGATTATTTCATTGATCGGTACTGTGGTCGTGACCAATGTGGTATCGTCTATGGATCAGGCCAATATTGATGCCACGCGTACAAAGATCAAAAGTTTGGAAAATGCATTGCTCATGTTTAGAAAAGATGCCAAGTTTTTTCCAAGCACTGAGCAGGGACTGGAAGCCTTGGTTGAAAAACCGTCCGGTGGTCGTGTGCCAAAGCGCTATCAGCGTGGGGGATATGTGAATAGCAAAAACGATATTTTGGATGCATGGGATATGGAATTTACATATTACTCGCCTGGCCAAAATTGTCCCAAATACGAAATTATTTCAATAGGTCCTGATAATAGTGAGGGCACAGAGGATGATATTAGTTCCTGTGAAGCAAGTGAGGAATAAATAAACTGAGAAAAGGATTAGGAGGGTAATGACTCATTACTCTCCTTTTTTTTGTTATATGAAACAATCGGCTGGGTTTACATTGATTGAGATGCTCATTACTGTGGCGATTATCGCATTAATTGCGACAACGGTTGTGGTAAGCACAGAAGCAATCTTTGATACGGAAATTCGCGATGAATCCAGTAAATTGGCATCAACGATTCAATATCTTTATGGCCGTGCGGTGCTTGATGGTTCTACTATTCGATTGTCGATTAATATTGATGAAAAAAAATATTGGGCAGATGGTTCAACAGATCCTATATTTATTGAATTTCAAGATGAAGATGATGATGCGAACGACGACGTAGAAGAATTGGATGATGAACTGGATGATCCAGATATAATCAAACCCATAGTGCCATCATTTTCTAAGATTACATCTGATATTATTAAATCACATACATTGCCGGATAGTTTGCATGTGCGCGATATATGGGTCGAGCATATGCGTAGTGCTGTGGAAAAAGGCATTGTGCATATTTATTTTTCTCCAAGTGGTTATGTGGAAAATTCAGTGATTAATTTGGAAGAGGATTCAGGTGTTGTGTATTCATTAAAGGTAATGCCATTAACAGGGTTTGTTGATATTATGGATGAGTATCGTGGATTTGATGAATGATAAAATTGTTAAAATCTGATGATGAGCGGATAATCAATGCAGATTCAAAATAAAATAAATGGATTTTCATTAATAGAAATTTTAGTGGCTATGGCAATCTTAGCTATTTCAACCTTGGCGCTTAGTAATTGGATGGGTAATGCCTTGACCTCCAGTTCGCGTGCTGAGGACTTGTCTATTGCAACGATGCTTGCGCGGCAAAAAATGACGCAAGTGGAGATCGACTTAATTGAAATGCAGCATAAAAAAGAAATTCCAGATGACCGGGTGGAGCAGGGTAATTTTGAAGAACCCTATGAGGATTATACGTGGGAGTTAAGTATTTTGCGGGTGGAGATCCCTGCGCCTGTAATGGGTGAAGACGGGGGTATTCAAAATATGATTGCTAAGCGCTTAACCAAGGAAATGGAAAAATCATTGCGTGAGGTAAAGCTTGTTGTGAAATGGGGCGATGATCAGGAATCAGAGGATTCAATTAATCAGATGCAAGTGGTTACGCATATTAATAAATACTAATTATGACTTATAAACAAAGTGGTTTTACATTGATTGAAGTCTTAGTGGCCATTGGCATTTTAGCCTTTATGATGTCCATTATTTTTGTTTATCAATCCCAAACCATTGAAAGTGTAGATCGAACACAGTCATTTGATTCGATCTATCATATGGGCCGTGTGGCAATGCGTAAGATTGGCGATGATATTCATCATGCGTTTTTAATATCACCCCACTGGATGGGTAAAGAAAATGCCAAGTATATGCCTAGTTCTGTGGAGACTTTTTTTATTGGCAAGGATGAGGGAGAACATGACAGTATTTCGTTAACGAGTATGTCGCACAAACGTTTGTTTCGAAAAAATAGAGAGTCGGATCAATGTAAAATTCATTATGAAGTCATTTCATCAGAGAAATTGGATGGTTTATATACATTGATTCAAAAAAAACAACCGTGGTTGGATGCTCGCACAGAGGTAGAGGGTCGATCACTCATTTTAATCGATGGTATAAAAGGGTTTAATTTAGAATATTACGATGTGAGGCGCAGGGATTGGATTGATGAATGGAATAGTGCCTCTGCGGATATGAATGGAAAATTACCATTTGCTGTGCGTATTGCATTGGAGTTTCCAAACCCAGATGATGACGATGATAATATAAAAATGGTATCTGCCATACCATTGGCTTTTGCAGTGCAGGAGAAATAATGGGCATATCTTTTGTAAAAAATTCACGAGGTGTTGCATTGATGTTAGTAATTGCCTCTATTTTTTTACTGAGCACAATTATTTCTCAATTTGCATTTGATAGTCAGATTCAATTTGATTTAGCTTCTAATGAACGCGATCGTTTGCAAGCCTATTATTTAGCAAAATCATCATTAAGCTTCATGAAATTAGAGATTAAGTTTGATCGTATGTTTCGTGAAATTGTGCGTAAGCAAGGATTGCAAAAATTTATCGGCGATCAAGCCAATCAGCCGCTATGTCAATTATTTCCAATATCAACGGGTATGCTGCGTACTGTATTTACTCCCGGTGGGTTAGCGGGAATGATGGGTACTAATACTGGTGATGGGGATGACCAAGAAACAGCTGTGGATGAAGGCGTTGAGAAGTTACAAAAACAAGTTAGTTTATCTCAGGAAAAAGATGCAATGGCTTTCCTGGACTTTGAAGGGGATTTTTCAGGTGAATGCGTGGATATTGCAACGCGCATTAACTTAAATTATTTGGCCGTATTATCACATAGTGCGGTGCAAGAAGATGAGATTAGTCCATTTAATGCTTATAAAAAATTTATCACCGAATTTTTAGAGAAAAAACAATACAAGCTATTATTTAAGAAGTCAGGAACAACGCCATCAGAGGTGGTAGATAATATTGGTGATTGGATTGATGGCAATACATCGATTGAGCGCTTGGCTGGCGGCGGCGGTGGTGCAGAGCGATCGCTGTACGATCAATTAAATGCAGAATATGTGGTTCGTGATGGATTGTTGTTGAGCATGGACGAACTGTATTTAATCGATGGAGTATCGGATATTTGGCTGGAGCCACTTCGGAATCAACTAACGATATATGGTACGGGCAAGATCAATATTTGCACAGCCAGTGATGAAATTATTGAAAGTTTAATTATTCGATATGTGTCTTCTAATTCGGATCTACCATCTGTGAGGTTGGATGATAAAGAGCAGGTAGATAAGATTATCGAAAAAGTACTGGAAGCATGTGCGGATGGGTTGGATAAAGGTTTAGGCCAACGCGCTGAAACTAATTTGATGGATGCTATTGGCGCCAATAAACAGCAAATTACTGCAAAATCGAGCAAAAAAGAATCGTTTGCATCCTATATTACGCATGAAAGTCAGCTCTTTGGGTTAACATTGATTGGTGAGGTGGGTGATATTCAAGTGCGCATTGAAGTTGTATTGGATGTCAGTGATAAAAAGCCTGAAAAATGGCGGGCTATTTATTGGAAGGTATTTTGATGATATAGGGGGTGTGGAGTTAATGTTTGGATTCACAACATCTCTTGTATTTTTTTCCGCTACCACATGGGCAAGGTGCATTGCGACTGATATATTGATGTTTTTGAATATTTTCATCGCTTATGAGTTCTAATTTTTTCGATGGTTGTTTTTGCGCCACTTTTATCTCTGCAAGCTGAATACATTGTGGGGCGACATTCCAATGCCCGCCATCTTCAGTAATAACTGTGACAGTTTTTTTATTAAAGCGAGTTAAGGTTCCTGTTTGAATTGTTTTTCCTGCAGGAGAAAATGTGACTTTGTCTCCGATTTTAAATTTGATCATTTCTTTGTGTGCATATACCTGTTGCATTAACCGTAATCGGTGTACTATTTTATGGTTTAGCTCGATAAGTTCTGCTTCTGATAAATTTTCTATATTAATTGCCACTATAGTAATCCTTTTGTTTTTTTAAATAATTTTCCAGAATATTTATTTCATATGAGATTTCAATATGATTTTCTATATGAGACTGTATGTCAAGATGATCTGTTTTGGGACTGTTCTGTATTCATCATTTACGATTGGGATGCATTATGATAAATGCCAATAAATGAATCAAAAAAAATCCGTATTTTTAGATGAATGGCAGGTGAGTAAGTCGCCATTTTCCATTCCTATTAGTACTACATGCAATGTGAATTGCGTATTTTGTTCCAATCATAACAATCCCTTTGATGTTCATAATAACCTGTTTCGAGATATGGATGATATTCGACATAACTTATCATTGCTATCGGAGCATGTGCCGTGGATTAATCTTAGTCAAAGTTTGCCTGGTCGTATTTCAGAGGGGGAAGCGATTATTCATCCGCGTTTTTTTGATATTTTAGATCTCATTCGTGAGATGAAGGGCAATGATGTGGAGATTGTTATTTCCACTAATGGGTCTACCTTAACAGAGGATATGGTGCAGCGATTGAGCAAGTATGCACCGTTTACAATTAAAACTCTGTCGCTCAATTCTGCTAATTCAAAGCATTGGCAATCGCTGCATCGACGTGGGGATGATGCGGCAAAACGAGCTATTTACGCGCCTCAATTACTCGATCACTATAAATTACCGTATTGGGCATCTATTGTATGTATGCCCAAGCTTACGGGATGGAATGATATAGAATCCACAATTGCCTATTTATTGCCATATAATCCACAGGGTATTGCTTTGTTCTATTATGGCTGGAGTGATCAAACGCCGGAAGAATGGGGTAAGTTGCAGCATTATCCTATTGAGGAATTGTTTGAATTTGCCGCATCATTGCGAAAAAAATACTGCATTCAATTATCAGTAAGTCCGGATCCTCATGCGGATTTGGATTTACCAAAAGGTGTGATGACAATTTTAAATAAAACCATGCACTATCAAAGGAAAAATGTGCTCTGGCTAAGCTCCATGCTATGTTATCAATTTATTGCACAAAAAATTACACAATATAGTCAGCATACCTGGAATAATCATTGGGTGGTGGGCACAAAAAGTCATACCTATGGGGGAAATACATGCGTATGCGGATTATTGACTGTCACGGACTATATGCATGTGGCACGGCAATTTATCGCACAACAGCCGGATGTGGATTTAATTTTATTGCCAAGTATTAGCTTTGATACTCAGGGATATGATTTACTGCATCAGCATTATAGCGATATACAGGATGCCTTGGGTGTTCAGGTGGTCATTGAGAGCTTTAGCGGGTAAAAAAATGTGGTGAAATTATGTGAATTTTGTATATAAAATTCATTTTCAGTGTTTTTTTAAAAATCCAGTTATAAAATCTAAATATAAATTCAATAGTTAGCTCTATAATGTATATGTATGATGATGGTTTATTCGGTTACGTCGAATAATTGATAAATATCGCAACTTTACGTCATATAAAACCGATAATAAGATATGGCTCATAAAACGGATTATTACCATATATTAGGTGTATCTCCAAATGCCAATCAATCAGAAATTAAAAAGGCTTACCGGGATCGTATGTCTCAGGAACGGCTGCATCCAGACCTGGGTGGGAATGATGAGATGGCGAAGCAATTGGGAGAGGCATATGCGATATTATTGAATCCTTGTATGAGACAAGAGTACGATGCTAAATATCGAGAAATGCAAAAAAAGATATTTGAAAAGAGTGTTCAGTCATCTTGTTGTCGGCAAAAAGTACGATTGCAGTATGGAAAAACAACAAATGTGCATTATTTATTAAATGATGAATGTCATCAAATGAAAATTTTAGATATGTCAGATGCAGGTGCTCGATTTGTAACAGCGAATAAATTGGATAAAAATCAGATTGTTCATATTAGGACAGATGATTTTAATGCGATTGCGCGTATTGTCTGGATAAAAGAAATAAAAAATTGGTTTGAAAGTGAATTTGAAGTTGGCATTATCTTTGATAAATTTAATCCAAATGATAAAGGGGTTTTACTGAAGTGTTCTGCCTGATGAGCCTTTAGCAGATTATGGGTGTGCCCATTTCTGCTGAATTGAAATAAAAAAAACCTGGCATTTGCCAGGTTTTTTTTATTAAATGAATTCCAAAATTATTTGGATGCCCATTCGCGTAATTGCTTGCCAGCTTTGAAGCCAGGTACTTTACGTGCTTTAATTTTGATTTCAGCGCCAGTCTGTGGGTTACGGCCTTTGCGGCTTTTACGACGTTTTACATAAAATGTGCCGAAATTAGTCAATGTGATTTTGTCATTCTTACGTAGACATTTTCCAATGTTGTTTGTGACGGAGTTGAGCAATTTTTCGGCTAGTGCTTTGGATACATCACAATCATTCGCGATATAAGTGATGAGTTCAGCTTTTGTCATATTTCCTCCCTTGTTTTATTATGACAGTTAAAAATCCCTATTACGCCTTCTTAATACTGAATTTACGTGAGCTAGCAATCGATGTCAAATAAAAAACGCGGATAAGCTTATTTTTAAACGCTTTGCTGGATATGGATTTTATTCATATGGTTGGACTCTCAGGCGTTGTTTTTTTTAATGGCAGTCCCATAATTGTCAAGAGGGTCAGTCATTTTCTATGCTGGGATTGTTGATAAATAGAAAATTTTAAACAATTTCACATTGTAGTATTTAAGTTATGATTGACTTTTATTTATAGCAAAGGCACTCTCTTTCTTCTCTTGCTGGAAATTGGTTTTCTAAAAAAATACCTATTTGATTCCAAGAGTTACCCTAAAAACAATCACTTTAATAAAAGTGTTTTTTTCAACAGTACTGAATAATAGATGTGTGGAGGCATTATGAATCAAGCTGCAGAAATTGTTGCTGTGAATATTGAAGATGAAATGAAGAGTTCCTATCTGGATTATTCCATGAGCGTCATTATTGGCCGTGCAATTCCAGATGTAAGAGATGGCTTAAAACCCGTTCATCGCCGTATTTTATATGCGATGCTGCGCGAAGGATTGCTTGCGAATAAACGATTTTCAAAGTGTGCAGGTGTGGTGGGTGAAGTTTTAAAAAAATATCACCCGCATGGGGATTCGGCTGTATATGATACTTTGGTGCGCTTGGCTCAGGAATGGAATTTGCGGTATCCGCTCATTAATGGTCAAGGAAATTTTGGATCGATTGATGGTGATAGTGCTGCGGCTTATCGATATACAGAAGCAAAATTACATGCGATTGCAGAAGATTTGCTTGCAGATATTGACAAGGAAACCGTTGATTTTTCACCTAACTTTGATGATACAACTCTTGAACCGTCTGTATTGCCATCGCGTATTCCTAATTTATTGATTAATGGATCGGATGGTATTGCCGTGGGTATGGCCACAAAAATTCCACCGCATAATTTGGGTGAAATACTGGAAGGATGTCTTAAATTAATCGATGCGCCAGACACCACGGTAGATGAGTTAATTGAAATTATTCCAGGCCCAGACTTTCCAACCGGTGCATTTATATATGGGAAAGAAGGCATTAAGGATGCCTATTCTACGGGGCGAGGTGGTATTAAATTACGTGCGAAAGCAGTGATTGAGCCTATGGCTAGAGGTGATCGAGAAAGTATTGTGGTGACTGAAATTCCATATCAGGTCAATAAGGCACGGCTGATTGAACGTATTGCTGACTTGGTTAAAGATGGAAAAATAGAAGGAATTTCCGATATTCGCGATGAGTCAGATCGTGATGGTATGCGTATTGTTATGGAATTAAAACGCAATGTAGTGGCAGGTGTTGTATTAAACCAGCTTTACAAACATACTGCGATGCAAAATAGTTATGGAATTATTTTGTTGGCTATTGTGGGCGGACAGCCAAAAGTTATTAATTTAAAAGAAGCCTTAAACTTATTTATCGATCATCGCAAAGATGTTGTGACTCGTCGTACAACTTTTGAACTTCGAAAAGCCAAAGCACGCGCACATATTTTAGAGGGTTTGAAAATTGCTGTTGAAAATATCGACGCTGTGATTGCATTGATTAAACAATCAAAAGAGCCTGCCCAAGCGAAAGCCAGTTTAATTAAGAAGTTTAAGCTCAGTGATATTCAGGCACAGGCTATTTTAGACTTACGCTTACATCGATTGACAGGTCTTGAACGAAATAAAATTATTGAGGAGTATCAAACTATTTTGGCATTGATTCAAAGCTTAGAAGATATTTTAGCAAGTGATATGAAAATATTTAATATCATCAAAGAAGAAATTTATGAGATTAAAGAAAAATATGCGGATAAACGCCGGACAGAATTAAAGCTGCGCACCAAAGAATTGGCAGTGGAGGATTTAATTCAAGAAGAAGAAATGATTGTTACCATGTCGCACCGTGGGTTTATTAAACGAAATCCGATTAGTATTTATAGGGCGCAGCGACGAGGTGGTCGTGGAAAACAAGGAACATCGCTTCGTGACGAGGATTTTGTTGTTAATTTATTCGTGGCATCTACCCATGATTATGTGCTCGTATTTACAGGGTCTGGCAAGTTGTATTGGTTAAAAGTGCATGAAATTCCACAGGTGGGACGTACTGCAAAAGGACAATCCATTACGAATTTAATTAATATTACAACCAAAGATACAATTGCTGCAATTTTGCCTGTGCGTGAATTTTCTAAAGGATCTTATATAGTGATGACCACGCAAAACGGTGTTATTAAAAAAACGGATATTATGGTATTTTCTAAGCCACGGGCGGGCGGTATTATTGCGACGTCTATTGATACGGATGATAAGTTGATTTCCGTTAAATTAACCGATGGACAGCAGGAGATATTTTTGACTACACGCAATGGTCAAGCGATTCGATTTAATGAATCTGATATTCGCTCGATGGGGCGTACAGCACGCGGTGTTCGTGCGATTACATTGAAAAATAATGACCGTGTCGTTGGCATGGAAGCTATATCCGGCGATGCGTCTATTCTAACTGTGACAGAAAAAGGTTATGGCAAACGTAGTCCTGTTGCGGGTTATCGCAGCCAATCCAGAGGTGGTTCAGGTCTTATTACAATAAAAGTTTCTGACCGAAATGGTCCTGTTGTCAATGGTCTTCAGGTAACGGATCAGGATGATATTATGATTGTGACGGATCAGGGTAAAGTGATTCGTTCAAGTGCAAAAGGGGTATCAACGATCGGTCGCAATACACAAGGTGTGCGATTAATTACGCTTGGTAATTCAGAGCGCGTTGCTAGTGTTGCCAAACTCGCAGAAAATGATACTGACGATGTTAAATAGGTTATATCTATTATATTGTATTGGAATTTTATTTTTTTTTATTGGAGGGATGTCCTGTTTGAGTAGTTTTGATGATGTATACTCGCGTGCTCAGTCGCTTGAAGGTGAGGGTAAGTATGCGGCATCTTTGAAGCAATATCAGAAATTAATGACAACATATCCCGCGCATAAAAAATTACCAGGGGTTGAGTACCGCATTGCTGTACTTAGTGAACAGTTAATGAATGATGATCAATATGCCATATTATCCCATCAACGCATAATCGATAAATACCCATTAACACGTGCCAGTATTTTATCAAGGGAGCGCCTGGTAGAATATGCGGTGCAGTATAAGCAATGGGATAAAGCAGCTACGATACTTCAGAATTTAATGCATTTGGATGTGAAAAATGTCAGATATAAAGCCAAACAAGCGCAATTATATTGCTATGAAGGCAAGTTTGACCAATGTAGTTTAGAATTCATGGCATTGCTTGCCAATAAGGAACTCTCTGTTCGCATGAATGAATGGCTGCATTTTCATTATGCATTGGCTGTTTTTTATAGCCAAAAAGAGCAGTTGCCATTGATTATTTCTACATTTAAAGAGTTTAATGATAAATTTCCATCTTCCACTTACCGCCTGGAAACGATGTTTTTTCTGGCATTGTGTTACGAGAATATGGGGCAGTTGGGAAAATCTAAACAAATTTTAGAAGATATTCAGACTGAGTACCCGAACCCAGATATGATTCAAAAACGACTGGATATTATTTCTCATTATGATCGGTATATGCAGAAGAGAAAATGATGATCCAATTGAAAAAACGAGTATGTTGAACGATAAATATCTCGGGTATTTTTTAGATAATCCTAAAAATGAAATTTCTTTACACCGTGACAGATGACGTATATATGACGTTTCAATGAAATTATAATAATTCCTATTAAGAACGAACGGGTAAAAATAAAGGAGATTAAGCTATGGCAATCGAACAAACATTTGGTATTATTAAACCAGATTCCTTAGAAAAGGGAGTTGTTGGGGATATTGTTAAATGTATTGATGAAGCAAATTTAAAAATTGTAGGCATGAAAATGATGCATATGGATGCGGAAAAAGCACAAGGATTTTATGCAGTGCATAAGGAAAAGCCTTTTTTCGACAGCTTAATTGCATTTATGACATCCGGTCCTTGTGTGGTCATGGCTTTGGAAGGAAATGAAGCCATTGTAACCTGGCGTAAAACAATGGGTGCGACCAATCCTGAGGAAGCAGAAGAAGGTACAATTCGTCGTGATTTTGGTACTAATATTGAGCGCAATGCAGTGCATGGATCTGATGCTCCTGAAACTGCAAAAGTAGAATTGGCTTATTTTTTTGAAAATCATGAAATCGTTCAATATGAATGGATATGATTTATAGATACTAAGTGTGATGATAGTTAAGACTCTGCATGTCTGCGGGGTCTTTCAATAATATCACTGCTAATAGTTTGAATATAAATTCGTATGTGTGGAAGAGGTTTTTATGGTTCAAATGGATACATTGGTATCGCTATGTAAACGCCGAGGCATTATATTTCAATCCAGTGAGATATATGGCGGTATTAATGGGTTTTGGGATTTTGGCCCTGTGGGTGTGGAGCTTAAACGCCGCATCAAGGAATCCTGGTGGCGATATATGGTGACATCGCGCGATAATGTCGTTGGAGTGGATACATCGATTATCTGTCATCCGCGTGTATGGGAAGCCTCAGGACATGTGAATAGCTTTAGCGATCCTATGGTGGATTGTAAATCATGTAAAAAACGTTTTCGTGCGGATGAGCCGGATTTACAACAAGGAGTTTGCCCCGCATGTAGTGGTGAGTTAACAGATCCAAAAGAATTTAACCTCATGTTTCATACTCAGGTGGGCGCGCGCAGTGACTCTGCATCCACCGCTTATTTGCGACCAGAAACATGTCAGCCAATTTTTGTACAATTCAAACAAATACAAGTGGCTAGTCGAAAAAAAGTCCCTTTTGGTATTGCTCAAATTGGAAAAGCCTTTCGTAATGAAATTACACCGCGTAATTTTATCTTTAGATCGCGTGAATTCGAGCAGATGGAGATGGAGTTTTTTACGCATGCAGATGAGTCGGAAAAATGGTTTGAGTTTTGGGTGAATGAACGATTTAGCTGGTTTTCATCCATTGGTATAAATGAATCACGTCTTCGAAGACGACCACATGATGCAAATGAACTGGCTCATTATGCAAAGGGATGCACGGATGTCGAGTATGAAATGCCATTTGGCTGGTCTGAGATGGAAGGTATTGCCAATCGATCAAACTATGATTTGCAGCAACATATGGATGCATCGGGTAAGGATATGATGTTCTTTGATGATGCGCGCAAAGAAAAATATCTGCCCTATGTAATTGAGACATCAATTGGTGTGGATCGTACAGCACTTGCTATACTTTGCGATGCGTATCGAGAAGAAACAGTCAATGATGGCAAGCGTGTTGTGCTAGGCCTTCACCCCAGCATTGCACCGATTCAAGTGGCGATGCTTCCTTTGTCAAATAAACTGAAAGATGCGGCCAAAAATATAGAAAAAGAATTGCGCAAAGAATTTGTTAGCGAATATGACGATGCGGGATCTATTGGTAAGCGTTATCGCCGTCATGATGAAATTGGCACTCCCTTTTGTGTGACATTTGATTTTGATAGTTTAGATGATAATGCTGTAACAATACGCCATCGCGATACTATGGCACAGGAACGCATAGCGATGTCACAGCTTGCTGACTATTTACGAAAAAAATTAGTATAATTGTATGTCAATTCACTATATAACAACTGAAAGAAAAACATAATCAGGAAGGAGATTCAAATGAATCAAAAGTATGTATACACATTTGGTGCAGGAACGGCTGAAGGAAATGCTAGCATGAAAAACTTGCTAGGTGGTAAAGGTGCTAATTTAGCGGAAATGAGTGGATTAGGAGTTCCTGTTCCTGCTGGGTTAACAGTAACAACTGAAGTATGTACACATTATTATGATAATAATAATAGCTATCCTTCGGAGTTGGAAACTCAAGTAAATAATGGTGTTAAAGCAATTGAAGAGGCCATGGGTGCGACATTTGGTGATTCAAAAAATCCATTATTACTTTCAGTGCGCTCTGGTGCACGAGTGAGTATGCCGGGGATGATGGATACAGTGTTAAACTTGGGTTTAACCACGGAGACATTGCAAGGTTTGATTGAAAAAACAGATAATCCTCGCTTTGGTTACGATAGCTACCGTCGTTTTATTCAAATGTATTCGGGTGTGGTGATGGGAGTGAATTCTCATTTATTTGAAGAATCAATCGATGCATTAAAGGCAGATCGCGGCGTATCATTGGATACAGATTTAACTGCGGATGATTTAAAAGTATTATGTGATAATTTTAAAGATATCGTGCGTAAAGAAACCAATACTGATTTCCCCAATAATGTGAACGATCAGCTATGGGGTGGTATTGGCGCTGTATTTAAATCATGGAATACAGAACGTGCTATAGAATATCGTCGTTTAAATAGCTACTCCGATGATTGGGGTACTGCTGTTAATATCCAATCCATGGTCTTTGGCAATATGGGCGATGATTGTGCAACAGGTGTGGCGTTTACGCGTGATCCATCCACAGGTGAAAATCAATTTTACGGTGAGTTTTTAATTAATGCACAAGGTGAAGATGTGGTTGCCGGTGTGCGTACACCTCAACCAATTAATGTGCAGGCAAAAAAAGATGATGCAGAAGTATCACTCGAAGAAGCCATGCCAACGCTTTATAATGAATTGGTGGCTATTTATCATAAGCTAGAAGATCATTATAAGGATATGCAGGATATTGAATTTACCATTCAGCAAAATAAATTATGGATGCTGCAAACTCGTAGTGGTAAACGTACTGCTAAGTCTGCAGTTCGAATTGCAGTGGACATGGTTGCTGAAGGAATGATCGATAAGAACACAGCTATTATGCGCGTAGAACCTACGCAACTCGATCAATTGCTTCACCCAACCATTGATCCAACGATTAAGCGTGAAGTGGTAGGTAAAGGTCTTCCTGCATCACCAGGTGCGGCAGTTGGTAAGGTTGTCTTTACTGCAGAGGATGCGGAAAAATGGCATAATGATGGCAGTAAAGTCATTTTGGTTCGATTGGAAACATCCCCAGATGATATTAAAGGCATGATTGTTGCTCAAGGTATTTTAACTGCTCGTGGCGGCATGACATCACATGCAGCAGTGGTTGCGCGTGGTATGGGTACATGCTGTGTGGCAGGATGCTCAGAGTTGTCAGTGGATTCGAAAGAAAAGAAAGCAACATTGGCGGGTATTAATTTAAATGAAGGTGATGTTATTACGCTGGATGGTTCTACAGGTGAGATTATGCTGGGTGAATTAAAAACAGTGCAACCAGAAATGACAGGTCAATTCGGTGAATATATGGAATGGGTGGATGAGGTCCGGCAATTAAAAGTACGTACCAATGCAGATACACCACATGATTCAGAAGTGGCTTTGAAATTTGGTGCCGAAGGTATTGGCCTTTGTCGTACAGAACATATGTTCTTTGAAGGCGATCGAATTGCTGCAGTGCGCGAGATGATTTTAGCTGGTAACTTAGAAGGTCGTAAACATGCATTGGCAAAGATTCTACCTATGCAAAAAACAGATTTTAAAGGGATTTTCAAAGTGATGGATGGTCTACCAGTGACAGTGCGTTTATTGGATCCACCATTACATGAATTCTTGCCTCATACGGATGAGGATATGCAGGCATTGGCTAAGGTAATGGATGTATCCGTGGATACGCTCAAAGCCAAAGCTGAAGAGCTTCATGAATTCAATCCTATGCTCGGCCATCGCGGCTGTCGCTTGGGTGTGACATATCCTGAAATTTATGCCATGCAAACGCAAGCTATTATGGAAGCCGCATGTGAACTCGTTAAAGAGGGTAATGTAACGGTAATTCCTGAAATTGAAATTCCTTTAGTGGGTCATGTGAATGAGCTTAAGGAAATGCGTGCGGTATGCGAAACAGTATGTAATGAAGTCATGGCAAGTTATGGTGTTAAAGTGAACTATACCATTGGTACAATGATTGAATTACCGCGTGCATGCATGACGGCAGATGAAATTGCCAAACATGCGGATTTCTTTAGTTTTGGCACCAATGATTTAACTCAAACCACATTTGGTTATTCACGTGATGATGCAGGGCGATTTATCAGTGAGTATACAGAGAATAAAGTCTTAGAATCAGATCCATTTGTAACCATTGATCAAAACGGTGTTGGCAAACTCATGAAAATTGGCGTGGAAATGGGCCGCAAAGTAAACCCAAATATGGAAATTGGTATTTGTGGGGAACATGGTGGTGAAGCAGAATCCGTTGAATTCTGTCATCGCATTGGGCTTGATTTTGTGAGCTGCTCACCTTATCGCGTACCAATTGCACGATTGGCCGCAGCACAAGCAGTGCTTCGCGAAAAGCTAAATAGCTAATCATTTAGTAACATATTTAATAACAACCCCCACTTCATTATGCATGGAGTGGGGGTTTTGTTTTAAAAAAATAACATTGCTAGCAGTAATACTGTGGGTAATGCTTTACACTGCTCATTATTTAATGATATTTAAGTATAAACTTTTTATTCACCCAAGGGATTAGTCAAGAATAATTTATTTTTGATCATTATTCCAAAAAAGGAGGTTGTTTCATGTCAGATAGTAAGCACAATCCATTTAAAATTGCACAGCAGCAATTGGATGATGCGGCAAAAATATTAGGGTTGGATGCAGGAACTCATAATGCACTTCGTGAACCGCTTCGCGAACTTCATGTGTCATTGCCTGTAAAAATGGATAATGGGGAAGTGCGCGTATTTAAAGGGTTTCGCGTGCAATACAATGATGCAAGAGGGCCAACAAAAGGCGGTATTCGTTTTCATCAGGATGAAACAGTCGATACAGTACGTGCTCTTGCAGCATGGATGACATGGAAAACTGCAGTTGTGGATATTCCTTTGGGTGGTGGTAAGGGTGGTATTATTTGTAATCCAAAGGAAATGAGTCCTGGCGAATTGGAGCGATTATCCCGCCAATATATTCGCCAAGTAGGTCGTATGATTGGCTTAGAAAAGGATGTCCCTGCGCCAGATGTTTACACAACACCACAAATTATGGCATGGATGATGGATGAATATTCTTGGCAAAAAGGATACAATGTACCGGGTATGATTACTGGAAAGCCTTTGTCCATTGGTGGGTCAAAGGGCCGCAATGATGCAACAGCTCGCGGCGGTGTGTACTGTGTGCGTGAAGCGGCAAATGTATTAAATATGGATGTGAAAAATGCATCCTATGCGGTGCAAGGCTTTGGGAATGCAGGTCAATATGCGGCATTGTTGATGGATGAAATTTTGCAGTGTAAAAAATTGGTTGCTGTATCTGATTCTAGAGGTGGCATTTATAATCCAGATGGCATCGATGCCAAAGACATTGTGAATCATAAATTACAAACCGGTAAAGTCAGCGGTTTCCCAGGCGCTAAATCAATTACAAATGAAGAACTGTTGGAATTGGATGTGGATGTCTTATTTCCATCCGCACTTGAAAATTGTATTACTGAAGTAAATGTAGATAATATTAAAGCCAAGATCATTGCAGAGCTTGCCAATGGTCCGACCACGCCTGAAGCAGACGATGTCTTGCATCGAAAAGGTATTTATGTGATTCCGGATTTCTTGTGTAATGCGGGTGGTGTTACCGTGTCATATTTTGAAATGGTGCAAAATACATATAATTTTTATTGGGAACTTCCTGAAGTCCACCGCCGTTTGGATGAAAAAATGACCGCTGCATTTCATGCGGTGCATGACATGCGTGAAAAACAAAACGTACATAATCGCTTGGCAGCCTATTTGGTATCTGTGCAGCGAGTGGCAGAAGCCATGCATTTGCGCGGATGGGTATAGCAATCAATGGGCAAAAAAAAAGAATTATCCATCTATATCCATTGCCCATTTTGTGTCCGTAAATGTGATTATTGTGATTTTTATTCGATTACTCAAACGGCCTGTACAATTCCTGTGCAGGCCGTTCTTGCTGCGATAAAACGTCAATGGATATATTATCAAAATTCGATTCCGGATCTAATGCAATGTCAGGTAAAGAGTATTTATTTTGGTGGGGGGACGCCCTCATTATTTCCATCCTATTTTTTTAAAACTATCATTGAGATGATTTCAAATGAATTGGGTCTATCAAAAACATGTGAAATTTCATGTGAAATTAACCCAGGTACAATTCGAGATAATTGGTTAAATGAAATCAGAATGCATGGCATTAATCGCATTAGTATTGGGGTGCAGAGTTTTAATGACCGTTTATTGCAATTGCTAAATAGAGTGCATACATCAGATCAGGCAATGCAAGCAATTGCTCAGTGCCAGGGTGTGGGGTTTGATTCGATTAGCTTGGATCTTATGTTTGGCCTGCCAACTCAAACAATACCAATGCTTGAAGATGATATGCGCAAGGCCATGACATGTCAGTTGGATCATATATCCGCATATATGCTAATGCTTGAGAAAAATACAGTATTGCACGATCGCATATTATCTGGCGAATTAGACATGTTAAGTGAGGATGCAAGTCTTAATCAATTGCGTACATGTGTGCGAATGATCGAATGCATGGAGCTTAAGCGTTATGAAATTTCCAATTATGCTAAACCTGGATATGAATCGATTCATAATCAGCACTATTGGAACTCAGGTGATTATTTGGGATTAGGACCTGCAGCCACATCGTGTATTAGCGGTATCTCAGATCGAAAACGCTGGACACAAGTTGCGGATGTGGATCACTTTTTAACCCAGAATGAATTTATGCATGATGTGGAAATGTTGAGCCGCAATCAGATAATATCAGAATATTGTTTCTTAAAGTTTCGGCAAATGCAGGGTATTTTTATTGATGACTTTGAAGAACGATTCCAAGTGTCATTGCTATCATTATTTAGTGCACAAATTGAGCAATTGGAAACACATGCATTGATTGTAAATGACCAGAAATCTATTGCACTAACTCCAAAAGGCATTGAGCTATCCAATATCGTCTTTGAACAATTTATTTTAGAGTGCTTATGAATAGTTCTGTAATTACTGGGTCGATTGTTTGTATTTTATTGATTGTTCTTTCATCTGCATGCATTAAACCGATCCAAAAAAATCATCTCTTGCTCGAGCGCACATGTGAGCTATATTCAGAAAATTGGCAAGGTCTTTTCATCAACTACTCAAAGGGAAAAGATGATTTTCTTAAAAAATGTATGCGCAATATAGATGGGCAAAATCTTCTATCCGGCCTTTGGTCGATTCGCGCCATGTTGCCAGATGGCCATGCGGGTTTTAGTATGGATCAAAAACAATCTGCACAGATATATCCTCTTGTATTTGTATATGATTCCATTGGTGAATATATTAAAGTGGGGGCAGTTTTTCAAAAAGCGCTTCAGCCCTATATTGGAAAACGTGTAAGGTCTATTAATGGCCAACTAGCCTTAACTGTAGTTCAAAAAAGGGCGGCATTGGAGCCTCAATCAACAATACTCAGCAGTATTGAAATTGCAGCTCGAACATTGACTATATCATACAATGGGAAGCCATATATAGATTTTTCATCGCATTTGGGTATTGATTTCGATGATGATCAACAATTATTCCTATTGCCATTGAGTTTAGTGGAAATGCGTCATAACAATTACGTAAAATAAACGTGTTTTTTTATAATGGGCCTGTTGAAAAATGGACAATTTGTGGGGTTGGTCAAAAATGCCCAGATTCAAGGCGCCCGCAAATCCGCAACCGGAGCGTACACGAAAGTACGTGAGGATTGCGGGTGCAGCGGGAAACACCGAAGATGGGCGTTTTTCAACAACCCCATAATTGAATTTATGGTTTATTAACATTTAGATAATATCCTAAAACCCACCATTCGACTCATTTAAAAGTTATCAGACTATAGTACAAATACTGCGTCATTGCGAGGAGCGAAGTGACGAAGCAATTCAGCCCGTTTTTTCTGGACCCACTTTGCTGAGCTAAAGGCCGTTTCGCTATATTTTACTTTTGTGGGGTTACCCTGGTATTATTCCTTCAACTGCCGTACATTTAGAAATCGATAGTTTCTTCTTTGAACAAATCGCTTCTATACGCACAGTGGGAATCTATTTTGAGGGCAGTTCCATAAAGGCCTTGCATGATTTTAAGAAATATGCGATATGCGCGTGGCGATTGGCTGGGTAGCTCAGGCGGTTAGAGCGGAGGATTCATAACCCTCAGGTCGGCGGTTCGATCCCGCCCTCAGCCACAAAGCGCTTAAGGGTGACTTAAGCGCTTTTTTTAATCATGGGCGTTTTGAGGGCAGTTCCATAAATGAAATTTCAATAGAGCTGATTTATGACTACAAATATATATATGAACCCCAAATCTCCTCATTTGCCCGACAGTCATATGCCACAGATACCGAGCAATGCGTGTATTCACAGCCATGCAATTGTGATCGGCAATGTGATCATTGGTGAATCTGTGATGGTGGCTCCATTTGCATCAATACGCGCGGATGAAGGGGCGCCATTTTATATTGGTGATCGAAGCAATGTGCAAGATGGTGTGGAGATTCATGCATTGGAAGTGTGCGGGGATCATTATGATGGCAATACTATGGTAGTAGGTGATAGCCATTATGCCGTCTATATTGGTTCAGATGTATCCTTGGCGCATCAAAGCCAGGACCATGGCCCAGCGGTTGTGCATGATAACTGCTTTATTGGCATGCAATGCTTGGTGTTTCGTTCGCAGGTGAATTCAGGATGCGTGTTAGAGCCCGGTGCCAAGGCTATTGGTGTGACTATTCCTAAAGGACGTTATATCCCTGCAGGTCAAGTGATTACAATGCAAGATCATGCCGATGCATTGCCTGTGATTGATGAAAGTTATGCGCTTCGTAAGTTGAATCAGGGTGTTGTGACTGTTAATTGTGCATTGGCAAATGCATATCAAGATGTTTAGGGCTAATCCCCATATGGATTGAGGTGTATAGTGCAACCTATACTTGCTATTGTTGGTCGACCCAATGTAGGAAAATCACGGCTGTTTAATCGTATTGTCGGAAAAAATAAAGCGATTGTTGCGGATGAAGCAGGCGTTACCAGGGATCGTCACTATGGGCATGCGCAGTGGAATGGGCATGATTTTAGGGTGATTGATACGGGTGGTTTGGACATGGATACGGAAGTACGCTTGGACAAGCATATTTCAGACCAAAGTATCAAAGCCATTCATGAAGCCGATGTGATTGTTGCTCTTTTTGATGGTCAAGTTGATCCCAGTGCGGCAGATTTAGATATCGTGAGAGAATTGCGAAAAGTGCCTACACCTATTTTTTTTACAGTGAATAAAGTAGATACGGTTACTCATCTTGGACGCGAGAATTCGTATTATGAGCTGGGAGTTGACAAACTTTACCCAGTGTCAGCCGAACATGGCCTTGGCTTGGCAGATTTGTTGGATGAAATTGTTCAGGTGTTTTCAAAGCCAGAGGATGTGACTGACTCCACGGATCAGCCCTGTACCATTTCGATTATTGGCAAACCCAATGTGGGTAAGTCCACATTGCTTAATCGCTTTGCAGGTGAGGATCGTGTGATTACTGATAATCAAGCAGGAACCACACGGGATGCCATTGATATTGAATTGGAATTTGCTGGGAAAAAATATATCTTTATCGACACCGCAGGTGTGAATCGTCGATTTCAAGTGCGTGAGCGTTTGGAAAAATGTACGGCTATTCGCAGTTTAAAAGTGATCGATCGATCTCAGATTGTCATACAATTAATTGATGCGATGGAGGGTTTGACAAAGCAGGACTTGCACTTAGCGGGTTATATTCGTGAGCAAGGGCGTGGGTCATTATTTTTAATTAATAAATGGGATCAAATTAATATGCCCTGGGATGAATGCGAGCGTGAGCTTCGAAAAGGCATGGGCGAATTATACGATTTACCCATGATGCCAATATCAGCAAAAACAGGATATAATTGTCTTCAAATTTTTAAAGAATTGGGTAAGCTGTATAAGGCATTGTCTACACGATTATCCACATCACAACTTAATGAAATTATAGATAATGCATTGACTGCGCATCATTTGCCTGTTCATCGTGGTCGATCGGTGCAGATTAAATATGCAACACAAGTGAATATTCTGCCACCCACAGTATGTGTGTTTTCTAATTTTCCAAAAGCAATTCCCGAACATTATAAGCGATATTTAAAAAAACATATTATTGAGGCCATTGGCTTACCTGGAATTCCAGTACGTTTAATTTGTAAACGGAAATAATTATGATGATTTTAACAGGTATTATAACAAATTTTTTTAAACATCAGTGCTTGAGCAAAGCAGAAAATATCGCATTTTGCGCACTTTTGGCCATGATTCCCATTGCAATGTTGGTGGTATCTATTGCAGGTTATTTTTTAGGTATATCCAATGATGCACTGGTACTTATTGCTAATATGGCCACGGATTTTTTTCCAGTAGGCCGGGAATTTTTTATTGCCAACTTGCAATCCATTGTGGATCAGCGATCATCGCTCAGTATTTTTAGCGTTATTTTTTTGATTTTTGTTGCCATGATTTTAATGGCAACGATTGAGCGAATGTTGGATGATATTTTCGACACGGTATCTCGCAGAAATTTCTTTCATTCACGCCTTCTAGGAATTGCTATTATTTTTTGGGTAACGCTGTTATTTTCATTGCCACCCATGGTCAGTATTTTGGAAACACTATTTCATAATTATGGTTTTGGCATTCCATTGTCAGCTTGGATGACAGGAAAAGTTTATTTCTTTTTAGTGGCCCTTTTTTCATACACTATGATGATTTTGATTATACCCAATCGAAAGATTTATTTTCGGTATGCATTTGCGGGCGGAATTTTCTTTGCAATTGGTATTGTCTGTGCGCGTCTTATCTATCAGTGGTATATGGCCTTTGCGATTGACCGGTATAATATTATTTATGGATCATTATCTGCGGTCATTTTATTTCTTATTTGGATTTATTATATGTCGGTAGTTATTTTATTAGCTGCAGAAGTCGTTGCACAGCTTCAATTTAGTTTATGCTTTCATAAACGATTGAAGTCATCATAGGAGATATTATGGAGCGAGTACAGCGTGCCAAGTGGGGCAGTCGAACGGGTTTTTTATTGGCAGCTATTGGATCTGCTGTTGGTCTTGGAAATATCTGGCGATTTCCATATATTGCATATAAAAATGGCGGTGGCGCATTTTTAATTCCATATATTGTGGCATTGATTTTAGTTGGTGTACCGCTGTTGATTGCTGAGCAAGGCTTAGGTCATTATTTTAACGCCTCTGCGCCGCTTTCTTTTTACCGTATTCGACGATCTTTAGAGTGGATTGGCTGGTGGCCAGTATTGCTAATTATGTTTGGTATTATGTTATACTATACGGTGGTCATGGGCTGGTGTATCAATTATTTATTTTATTCGATTGATTTGTCATGGGGAAATAATGTGGAGAGTTTTTTTCTCAATGATTTTCTAGGCATTTCATCAAATCCCTTTGAGCTGGGTTCTATTCGATGGGATATCTTAGGTTCAACTTTTTGCGTGTGGGCAATATTGGCATTTGTGGGTATTAAGGGTGTTAACAAAGGGCTTGAGCGCATTAATAAAATCTGTGTGCCATTGTTATTAGTGCTCATGTTGACTATGATGGTGTGGATTTTATTTTTACCTGGATCCACTCAAGGTATGATATCGCTGTTAACACCAGATACCAGCCGACTAACGGATCTTACCGTTTGGACCGATGCCTTTTCACAGGTGTTTTTTAGCTTATCTTTGGCGTTTGGTATTATGATCGCATATGCGAGCTATTTGGGCAAAAATCCACAGATTGTAGAAAATTCATGGATTACAGCTATAGCAGATAGTGGATTTGCTATTTTTGCAGGTCTTGTAGTGTTTGGAACATTGGGTGTGATGGCTTCCACACAAGGTGTTAATATGTCAGATGTTGTTAAAGGTGGCCCTGGTTTGGCATTTATTATTTATCCTCAAGCGATTAGCTTATTACCGTTTGGGTCCTCATTCTTTGGAATATTGTTTTTTTCTGCATTACTATTTGCTGGAATAACCTCTGCAGTATCCATTGTGGAGGCATTTGTCAGTGCAGTTACAGATAATTTTAAGCTATCGCGTAACTCCGTTGTATTGGTATTATGCGGGCTTGGTTTTTTGGGAAGCACTATATTTACAATGAGTTCTGGATTGTATTGGTTGGATATTGTCGATCATTTTTTGAATAATTTTGGATTATTGGCGATTGGGTTATTAGAAGCCATTGCCATCGCATGGTTTTTAGGAACAAAGCGTATTTGCAATCATGTAAATATGGGAGGTACGTTTCATATTGGCCGTTATTGGTCGATTTGTTTGCGATTTATTATACCTATTGTATTGATAGCTATGTTGGTGTTGGCTGTGATTAAGGATGTGTCTACACCATATGAAGGGTATAGTTGGACTGCATTGATTGGCATTGGCATTGTGTGGTTTGGATTAATCGTAATTGCAGCGATTGCGATGAGTGTGATTGCGCAAAAACGTCGTCACGATCATCATATAAGGGTATCTAATGTACACAGTGAGTAATTGACACTACTATAGGCCTCTGTTAGGAATCGGGACAATGTACATAGCAATGGAATTGGATTGTCCATAAAATAGGCTTTTTTGTTATTCCAAAGGGCAACTCCAAAATAGAAATTAATCGTTGAAGGGAATATTATGGCAACATACAAGCGACAACCGCGTACAAAAAAACACATTACTCAGCAAGATGAGTTTATTAATTGGTCAGTCAGATCCTATCAATGGATGCAAAGTCATTGGAAAACTGTATTGGAGGTTGTTGGCCTCATTGTATTTATATTTATTGTATCAGTAGGTGCGAATAGTTATTCGGAGTGGAAGCAAAATAAAGCCGCAAAAATATTTTTTGACATCAACCAAGTGGATTATTCGGATGATGAAAAAATAGCACAATTAAATACTTTTTTAAAAAACTATGCCCAGACATTTGCAGGGCGACAGGCATTAATGACATTGGGAAATCTGTATTTTAAATTGGAAAAATATGACGATGCAGCAAAATCGTTTACGCGTTTGGCAGATGCGGCTCATAATCAACCCATTCTTTATATTGCATCATTACATCGCCAAGCAGAGAGTTTAATAAAGCAAACGCAATACAAAAAAGCAGCGGATACATATTTAATCGCTGCTGCAAGTCCACATAATCAGATTGCTTTGAATAGTCGTTATTTAGCCGCAACATGCTATGAGCGTGATGGTGCATTTAAAGATGCTCATAAATTGTATGAAAAAATTATTAGCAATGCATCAGATGATGATCAAGATATAAAAAATAAAAGCGAGGATCGTATTCTATGGCTTATGGCTCACAACAAATTGTCAGACAAGTAGTCGGAATTGCTGTTACAGCATTGTTTTTACTTTCTCCGCAGATACTTTATGCCGCGAAAAAATATGTGCCACCACCTAAAACTCATTTTTTAAGTTGGGAATCCTTGCGGCGACCATATGAATATCGTCGATATAAAAAGCAAGTGCAGTCCAAACGGAAATTTGAATTTAAGCGTTTTCGAGTGATAAAATTTAAAAATAATGGGTTTATTAATTTTAATCCTATTGAAATGGCGACGCCTGTATTTTCATCCGATAATGCAATTGCATATGTGGGTGCGAGTATGGGTCGATTTTATGCATTGGATATGAAGCAATCAAAAAAGAAATGGGCCACAGCGCTTAATGGATCTGTTCATTCAAGTGCAGTATTAGGATCAACATATATCTATGTCGGTGATGCAAAAGGGTATGTGTACTCATTAAATCAAAATAATGGGCAGCGCCAGTGGCACACTCAGTTGGACACAAGCGTATTATCCACTCCCCTATTATATAAAGATAATTTATATGTCATGTCGTCCTCTGGTCGATTGTATGCATTAAATAAGGATACCGGCATTCGGCAATGGCATACAGATGCTATGGAAAAGGCCATCGGACTTTCTATCCATGGTAATGCCTCGCCGATTCGATATTTGGATAGTATCATTATTGGGACGCCAATAGGGACCTTGATTGCATATGATTATAAAAATGGTCAGGTAAAATGGGTGCGTCAATTATCATCCCGACAAAATGAGTTTCACGATATTCACAGTACGCCAACATTATTCAATGACATGCTCTATGTGACTACAGCTGAAGGGAAATTGTTTAATATTAATCCAAAAAATGGGCATATTGCTTGGGACATGTTTGTGGGTGGATCCAATCAACCGATCATCCATGATGATCGGATATATGTGAGTGGAGAAAATAGATTAACAGCGCTGAATCGTTTAACTGGTAAAATAGTATGGCAACAGGAATTTGATAACCATGGATTGTCTGTTCCTGTGATCGGTAATGATTATTTGGCCATTTCATCCTCCATGGATCGTTTATATATCATTGATCCAAGTACAGGTGCAATTGCAGGGTATCGATATATTCGAAAAGGAAGTCTTGGCAATCCTGTGATCGTAAATGAAAAATTGTATGTGCTATCCAATAGTGGGCATTTCTTTGCATTTGGTATCCATGAAGTAAAGTAATACCTAGTGGATCAGCGTTTTGTAGTCACTTCCATCATAAAACCATTTACATGATGGTATTCACTATATATTCCTGTTTATCATGTATATATTTTCACGATATTCCTGGGTGTTGATTGCCATATTAATTGCTTTTACTGCCTGTGTGAAATCCATGCCAAAATCCAGTATGGCTCATCCGCCTATTGTGAAAGGGTTGTGGCAGATGCATGTGCAAGGATTTCCATCGTCTATGCAAATGGCCGGAGTGATTGCTGCTGATGGCACTTATCAGTTGGAGCTAATGGATGCCATGTTTCATCCATATATGCGATTGATATGGAATGGGTCGCATACAATTGTGACGGACATGCGGAAAAATCGCCGAGTTAAGCGCCTAGATGGAACTGCTCTGTTCCGACGATTGTTTCACATGCCCTTAAATCCAGCGTACTTAGGGTATTTATTGATGGGGCAGGTGCCGTCCACATTGTCTGATAAACCGCATCGCATTATTCGCTCCGATGCTGGGCAGTGGCGTTATATTTATTTAAACGATGAAAAGAGTTCTTCCCAAGTACTGACCATATCCAATAGACAGGGGCCTATGGCCAATGATATCCCCAAACAGATTTCTATTCACTATGCAGATCGTGCACATTGGACAATCACTGCAAAATCCGTTGATTTTATAGGTAAAATCCATCAAAATTCCAATTCAAGTGGGAGTGTGTGGAAATGATTAATTGGCGGGTTATAACTGAATGCATATATTACCCAGTCATCTTTATTTTTGCGCTTAATTTTTTGATCGGCTGCCAGTATGCCTCTCCTAGAAATCCCAATCATTTTGTTAAGGGTATTTCTGTCAATCCATCCATATTAAATCCAGTGTTAGCCAGGGATGCAGATGCATTTTATGTGTGCCATCATATCTATGAAGCCTTAGTAACTATGGATAATGAGACGCTCGCCTATAAGCCGCTTTTGGCTACGCATTGGGAGGTGTCCAAGGACCATACCGTATATACCTTTCATATAAAGAAGGATGTGTATTGGCATGATGGCTATCCCATGACCATGGCGGATATTTTATTTTCCTATCAGGTCTATATGGATAAGCGTTTGGATAATGCGCATCTACGCGGCTATGTGAGTAATATTACGGATTTGCGCGCGCTGGGTTCCCATATGCTTCAAATTACAGTTGAAAATCCAAATTTTAAAACATTTGAAGCGCTTTCAGGGATTGTGCATATTTTGCCCAAGCATATTTTTGAAGATATTGAGACATTTAATACCAATCCATACAATCGCCGGCCAGTGGGCACTGGGCCGTATGCATTTTCGCATTGGAAAAACAATCAGCGCATTGTATTGAATCGCTTTGATCACTATCATGGTCAACAGCCGGTATTTGAGAAATGGATATATAAAATTATTCCCAATGCAAATACGGCCTTTCAAATGTTAAAAAAGGAATCCATTGATTTAGCGGATATCAGTACATTACAATGGGTGTTTCAAAGCGATTCGGATTATTTTAAAGAGCGTTTTTCAAAATATAAATTTTTTTCGCCAAACTTTACATCATTTGTCTGGAATCTTCAAAAAGATATTTTTAAGGATAAACGCGTGCGTCAGGCCATGGCCATGCTCATTGATCGTCACACATTATTGAAAAATATTCTATTTGATTTGGGCGAAACCATTGAGTCACCCATATATAAATTTTCAAAAAATTATAATCATGACATGGCGTCGACGGACTATCACCCAGAAAAAGCAGCGGCCTTATTGCGCAAAGCAGGTTGGGGCGATCATAATCAGGATGGTATTTTGGATAAGGCTGGCAAGGATTTTGAATTTACATTTATCATGCCTTCCGGAGGATCTCTTTTTCAGAGCATAATGATTTACATGCAGCAACAATTTTTAAAGGTGGGCATACGCATGCATGTTGAGCGCTTGGAATGGGCAAGCTATTTGCGAGCTGTGATGAGCCGTGAATTTGACGCCATTATTCGAATGATAGTAATGCCTGTTCTGTCAGATCCATATATGCTATGGCATTCATCGCAGGCAAAACACGGGCATAATGTTTCGGGTTTTTCACATCCGCGAGTGGATGCACTTTTGGAAGAAGCGCGTATTACATTTGATGCGAATAAGCGAAGTGTGTTATATTATGAGTTTGCGCAAATTTTACGCGATGAAATGGCCGCATTCTTTTTATTTACCCTACCAACGCGTTATGCCTATTCCAAACGATTTGAAAATGTGACTCGGTACCCCTTGGGTGTCGACCCATATGAATGGCAAATAAAACCGTGGCATCCCATGATGGAGTGGTAATTATGTTGGGTTATATTGTTAAACGAAGTGTATTGATGGTCATTACCCTTTTAGGGATTATTACCATGACATTTGCGATTATTCATTTAGCGCCTGGTGATCCCGCAGAGTTGCGTCAGCAATCATCATCGCATTTGCAAAGTGAAACAGCTGCATCAAAAATCATTGCAGATACTCGCAAGCTATATGGTTTGGATAAGCCCATCTATATGCAATATGGCATTTGGCTCATGCGCGTTTTTTCACTTGATTTTGGGCATTCCTATCATGACCATCGGCCGGTATGGGATAAGATAAAAGAGGCATTGCCCATCACGATTGCCTTAAACATTATTGTCCTATGCATCATCTATATTGTGTCCATTCCGGTAGGCATATATGCGGCCATAAAACCGCGCACACTCATGGATCGCTTGTCATCCATTATCATGCTGATTTTATATTCATTGCCCAGTTTTTGGGTGGCCATGATGTTAATTGTACTGCTTAGCGGCGGTGATTATGCGAATGTATTTCCAATCATTGGTATTGTTTCGGATAATTGGCATGAGTTAAGCCTGTTTGGCAAAATTGGAAATGTGATCTGGCATTTGATTTTACCCATTATTTGCTTAAGCTATGGCGGTTTTGCTTTTTTATCGCGTTTTTCCAGAGCAACAATGCTCGATATATTGCAGCAGGACTATATTCGAACCGCACGTGCCAAGGGACTTAGCGAATGGGCGGTTATTCTTAAGCATGGCTTGCGCAATGCAGGGATACCATTGATTACGCTGATGGGAACTCTATTGCCATCGCTGATTGGTGGCAGTGTGATTATTGAACAAATATTTTCCATTCCTGGCATGGGGCGCTTGGGGTTTGAGTCCGTGCTATCGCGTGATTATCCGGTGATCATGGCAATCAGTGTGTTATCCGCTACATTGACACTGATCAGCATGTTTATATCGGATTTATTGTATATGTGGGTGGATCCGCGCATTGATCTAAGCGCAAGTAAACGAATATAGTGAGTAGATGAGGATTGTATTGTGTCTCAGCATACATATTATCAATTATTGAAGCGGTCATTTTTTAAGAGCAACTTGGCATTATGCAGCCTTATTATCGCTATTTTCCTGGGTCTAATCGCTGTATTTGCGCCTTTTCTGGCCAATGATCGTCCTATTTTACTGTATCATGAGGGTGTATTATCCATGCCGATATTCAATCGGAGTATTGATTGGGAGTCGATTCAAATGCAATGTCAGGCAAGTCATAATTGTGATGAACAAATTGCGATTATGCCGTTCATTTCCTATCATCCCAATACATTTGATTTAAATGCAATTCTTGCATTGCCAAGCCAGTCGCATTTGCTCGGTACAACCCGTGATGGTCGCGATGTGGCGGCAAATTTAATTTGGGGTGCGCGTATTTCCATGTCCGTAGGATTTGTATCCATCGGTATTGCATCATTTATCGGTATTATTTTGGGTATGCTTGCTGGGTATTATGGGGGATGGGTGGATTTGAGTATATCGCGGTTTATTGAGATTATGATCTGTTTTCCAACATTCTTTTTGATCATTACGATTTTGGCTTTTGTGGGACCATCGATTTATAATATTATGATAGTGATTGGTTTAACTGGTTGGACAGGCATTGCGAGGCTTGTGCGAGGAGAGGTCTTAAAAGTAAAGTGCCGCGAGTTTATACTGGCTTCCATTGTGTCAGGCGCACGCGATACGCGCATTATGTGGCGGCATATATTGCCACATGCTATTTCGCCATTATGGGTGCCCATGTCATTTGGGATTGCATCTGCTATTTTGGCAGAATCTGGTTTGTCGTTTCTGGGGTTTGGCGTATCGCCATCCACGCCCAGCTGGGGCAATATGTTGTCACAGGCCATGGAGACCATGGATATTGCCTGGTGGTTGACTTTAGCGCCTGGCTCTGCGATTTTTATTACTGTGATAGCCTATAATTTAATTGGCGAGCATTTACGGGATGTGATTGATCCCAATATCAAGGAGTAAGCGTGACATTATTAGCTGTAGATGGCTTGACCACACAGTTTGCAATTAATGGACAGTATGCAAATGCAGTGTCCAATGCATCGTTTCAGTTAAATAAAGGTGAAACAGTGTGCATTGTCGGTGAAAGTGGTTGTGGTAAAAGTGTGATGGCATTGTCCATTATGCAGCTAATTAGTTCACCTGGGCGTATTGCCAGTGGGCAGGTGCATTATCAAAACAATACCATGACTATGTCAGAAGATTTACTCACTTACTCGCCCAAACAAATGCAGCGTATTCGTGGCAACCGTATCGCCATGATCTTTCAAGAACCCATGACATCGCTCAATCCGGTGTTTAGTATTGGTAATCAAATTTGTGAAAGTCTTTTATTGCATCAAAAATTGAATAAATCAGAGGCCAATGAAAAGGCCATGGACATGCTAAATAAAGTGGGTATTGCAGAACCCAAAAAACGATTGAATGAATATCCGCATCAGCTTTCCGGTGGTATGCGTCAACGCGTGATGATTGCCATGGCATTATGTTGTGAGCCGGATATTTTAATCGCTGATGAGCCGACAACAGCGCTGGATGTGACGATTCAAGCGCAGATTTTGGATTTGATGCAAGAATTACAGGATGAACTGGGTATGGGAATTGTATTGGTGACTCATGACCTGGGTGTGGTTGCTCAAATGGCAACGACTATTATTGTGATGTATGCGGGGCAATTTGTGGAAATGGGCACGCCCGAAGAGATATTTTTTAATGCGAAACATCCATATACGCAAGGCTTGCTCCGAGCGATTATTTTCGGGAAGGAAAAAGGCAATGCTGCACCATTGCCGACTATACCGGGACTCGTGCCCAGCTTATTGGATTTACCAAAGGGCTGTGCCTTTGCGGATCGCTGTTTGCATATGTCGGATGACTGTCAGCAAAGTGCTATTTCTGATGATCCATGTAATATGGGTCGTATGGTTAGATGCATACATGTAAATAATGGGGGTTGAGCTGTACTCTTCAAGGAATGTCATTTCCTTATGGTGGAATATAAATAATTGAGAGTGAAAATGTCAGAGCCGATATTATCGATACAACATATTGTGAAACGCTTTCCATCTCAACGCAGCTTTTTTGGCCGTGAAAAGGAAAGTGTGCATGCGATTCGAGATGTATCATTGGACATTGCTAGTGGTGAAACCATTGGCCTGGTTGGTGAAAGCGGTTGTGGTAAATCCACGCTAGGTATGTTGTGCTTGGGCCTGCTTTTGCCGGATAATGGGCAAGTGGTATTTCAGGGGCAAAATATTTTTTCACTGTCTAGTGCGCAGTTACGTGAATTGCGGCAATATATGCAGGTGGTATTTCAGGATCCATATGCCAGTTTAAATCCACGCATGATTGTAGGGGATATTATTGGCGAGCCATTGCTTATTCATGGTTGTAAAGATCGCAAAAATCGTGACGCACAGGTGCTGCAAATAATGCAGCGTGTGGGGTTAAAACCCGATGATTATATCAAATATCCGCATGAATTTTCCGGTGGTCAACGTCAGCGCATTGGTATTGCACGTGCGATTGCGCTCAAACCAAAGTTGATCATTGCGGATGAGCCGGTGTCTGCATTGGATGTGTCCATTCGCGGTGAAATATTGAATTTATTTTCAGACTTGCGCGATGAATTTGGATTAACCTATATATTTATTTCACATGATTTAAATGTAGTGGAACATATTAGTCATCGTATTGCTGTGATGTACTTGGGACGTATTGTGGAGATAATATCCGCGAATCATATTGAGCATGCCTGTCATCCATATACCAAGGCATTATTATCAGCTATTCCAACGCCCAATCCGCATAAGAAAACAAGGCGCGTATTATTAAAAGGTGATGTGCCCTCGCCAATTTCACCACCGTGTGGATGTGCCTTTCATCCACGATGTCAATATGCTACGGATGAATGCCAGGCCAAAATGCCTGAATTAAGTGAGCTGGACGATGGTCATTGTGTTGCCTGTCATCATTATCAAACATTAATGTAGGGTGAAAAATCGTTTGCCAAAATAAGTAAAAAAGTTTCACAGTACGATTATATTGTGAGAAATAAGGAGTAACGATGAGATATATTGCATTCATATTATTCATAGTAATCAGTATGGGAATGTTTTCCGATAATGCCTTTGCGCGGAAAAAAGTCAAAAAAATTGAAGGCGCCAATGGGGTGATGTTATCGCCCACAGGATTAACATTTGATGCCAGCTATGATCCCAGGCTGGATACATTGGTGCCAGGATATAAGGTAATTAATGTCGCATTGTTTAATAAATCGTTTAATATCATTTCATTGGATCCTAAAAAGGATAAATGGGAAGTTAAGCTCGTCAGCCAGCGTAAACCTGTGCGCGGGTTTTATAACTTGCGGCGGCAAGATCCAAAAGCCTGGAATCATTTGCCGGATAAATTACATTTATTAATTACCTATCCCTTAGCGCTCGCCATTGGTGCGGAACAAGTGGTGAATATATTTATCCCAAGCGAAATGGATTTGAGTGAATTTTCTGAGTTACATATCTATCTTCATTCATTGCGAACACAGTTTACAATTATTATGCGCGATTAATCATTTAATATCATCATTAGGTAAATTATTTATGGGAATTACAATTGTTCAATCCAAGCAAACAACAATAAAAAAATCAGTTAAAGCCTTGATTCTTGCAGGGGGTGCCATTAGTGGTGGATCCTTTATGGCAGGTGGTGTAAAAGCACTAAATGATCATTTTAAAGATTATGATATCCGGCAATGTGATATGTTTATTGGTTTGAGTTCGGGAAGTCTATTGGCAGCAGCGTTGATGGCTGGTATTCGACCAGAGTCAATTCTTCGTAGTTTAGATGGCAACTCATCTCATTTTACAGCGCTTAAAACAGAGCATTTTTATCGATTAAATATTAGTGAATTTATACAAAAACCCATTGATTTTTTTATGCGCACCGCATCATTGCTGCCTGATATAGCATCTGCATTTTTACAGTTTGAAAAAAATACGACCCATAGTTTTATTGGTAGATTATGGCAATTTTTATCGCATCCCACGTATGATCATTATGATGAATTGATAGGACCTTTTAAAGAGGTTATAACTAATCAATCATTGCCTGGTTTAATGGAATTATTGCCGTCTGGATTATTTGATAATCGATATATGGAAGCTTATATACGCAGTAATATAGATGCCAATCATCTGACCAACTCATTTCAAGAGGCATATGAGATGACAGGAAAGCGCTTGTATATTAGTGCCATGCAATTGGATCAGGCCAAACGCGTATTATTTGGCATGGATGAAAGGAATGATTTTACAATTTCAGAAGCTATTTGGGCATCTACTGCTATTCCAGGTTTTTATAAACCTGCGCATATCAATGGTGTGGACTATGTGGATGGTGGTGTGCAGGAAACAGCGGATATCGATACTGCTATTGCAAAAGGCGCTAATTTAATTGTTTGCTATAATCCATTTAGGCCCTATGAATCCAAACGGTTTGTAGATGATATATCGGGTTTAAGTCCATCTGAACGTCAGCTGTCTTCATCCGGTATGGTGGCTGTATTAAACCAAATTTTTAGAGCATTATTTCATAGTCGATTGCGCATTACTTTGGAGCAAGTGCGTGCGACACATGGAAATAAAAGTGATATTGTGCTGATTGAACCAGAGTCCGATGATAAAGATTTTTTTGCATTAAATCCACTGTCGCCAAATAGTCGTGTTGAAGCCGCTCGATTGGGTTTTTTATCTACACATCGATCCTTGGAAAAATACTCCAGTGAATTAAAAGTGGTATTTCAAAAACATGGTATTTCCTTGTCACGCACCATTGCTAGAAAGAAAGCCAATCAAATGAAAACAGCCATAGGAATGAAGGATTTGGAAGATGTTTTGGAGACTGTAGAGGGGTAAGGCTGTTGTTTATTATTATTATGTCATAATGGGTCAGCTGACCCGTTATAATTATGTAAATTAAAAGGATTATTGTGACAAAAAAACAATTGGATTTGTTTGATCAAATTTCATTGGATGATGTATGGGATGACGCCAATGAAAAAATGGGCAAGCAAATAAAAAAAATAGATAAAAAAGAGATATCTCAAAAGAAGAAAGTGGCGATTAAAGCGCTATTAATTCAAGATTCATATGATGCCTCACATGCGTCCAAACGCTTAAATGACTTGGCAGATCATGTTAATTTAATTGCGGATTCAAAAGAGCCTGTTCAATTGGATGATGAGTTGTTCACGGATTTAGACGAAGAAAAAACGACGCCCCATGTATTTTCAGTTAGTGAATTAACGCAACATATTAAAGGAATGTTGGAAGGGGAGTTTCGTAATATTTGGATTAGCGGTGAAGTGACTGATTACAGAAATCGCACGGGCCGGCATTTGTATTTTGCATTAAAGGATGAACAAAAAAACAAAATCCGCGCCGCATTATTTAATGCAGCTAGTCGAAAACTGTCATTTGATTTGGAAGATGGTATGGAAGTGTTGTGTCAGGGAAATGTTAATGTCTACGGTCCTGGCGGGTATTATTCCATTGTGATCAATCATATTGAACCCAAAGGTGTTGGTGCCCTGCAGTTGGCATTTGAGCAGTTAAAGAATAAACTCGCTGCCAAGGCTATGTTCGAT
>CAYZSU010000004.1:0-53704 GCA_964480565.1 uncultured Myxococcales bacterium
CCGCAATAAGCAATCCACCTGCAATTAAAATATATCCAACGGGTGTCCAGGATGTAAATGCAGCCACTGCACCACCAACACCTGTTAATACGGAACTAGCAATAAGATTATCATGGCTATTAATCAGCATTGCTTTTTGATACTCATTTAAATGCTTATCTTGCTCGATAGCATCAATTTGTTGAAGATGATAATAAATTTGAAACCCACTGGTGATCATACTGGCACTGGCTATGAGTGTACGAATACCCAATGCGCCAAATTGATTAAAATAGACATTCACAGCCCCTTTGGCCTGTGATGCTTTATGTGCATAGTATAGCGCTGACCCTGAAAAACCACCCCATATAGCACTTGTGCCTAAATCCATTGCCGCACTTTGCACTCGATGAGATTTATTAGGAATATCAACATCATCCTGCATATAATAGCCCAAGCGAATACCTGCAGATACCCCACTGAGTATATTTCCGACTAGGAACGTCCACTGACTGCCTCGCAATCGGCTTGCCGCTTGTGAAAATTTTCTTGCAGCTGACGATGCAGCCCCTTTTGCAAATAAGATAGTGCCTATTGTATTTGTTAATCCAGAGCCTACCTCCCCGATACTTGCGGTTTGAATAATCGGTGAGGATTTTTTATCTGAATTTATTAATTGCATGGATCCTGAATATACACGCGATAGTGACAATGCCGTTGCGGCCCATGACCCAATGCTTTGAAAGCGTGACCCTGTTCGGTGAATTTGCTCAGATTTTATCTGAATCCGTTTTTGACCATCACGTTCTTGGCGAATTTCCTGATGAAAATAGGGCTGATACAACTCTCCGCCAGGACCTTTAAACAGTGGATCCTTTGGATTAAGCATAAACGCTGCACCATTCACCTTATATTTTCCAATTCCATCCGCTGTACACCCAAACAAGCGCAACACTGGCTCGACATATACTTTTTGTATACCCATGCTATCTAAATTCGTACGCCCACGCTGATGTGGTATTTTTTTCTCAGAATGAGGTTCAGTGCTTAAGCGAAAGGAGTAGGATTTGACCGGGTTATTCCCTTCCTGCAAAAATCCAGATGACGTGATATCCGTACTATTTCGTATACTATTATTCTTACTCTTAGATGCCCACTCCATACCAGATCCCAATATATGGAACTCCGTATGACCGCATTCACGGGGAAGAGGCTGGCTAGTGTTGGATATTAACAGGGGTGACTGTTCCGTTGGATTTAACTGTTTACCTTTGAAATAGTTGGTACTGGATTGCTGAAGTGCTTTATATGGAGGGGGTTTTAATTGCTGACTACATGCACCCGATCCCTTGGTATCTATAAAAATTGTCATGCGGCATGCACAATTAAATTGATCGTCAATGGATTTTATTTGGGTTAAATCATCTATACTACTGAGTTTTTGTGACCATTTTTGATGGCAGGAATCATCCCCACTAATTTTAATAACTGCTGTACTTTGGCATGTATTTTTTTCAATTGGTGCAAACATACGTGATATCACCAACTGTTGATGGGGCTCGGGTAATCCGTAAAGTTGAAATTGATTTTCTATGTCTCCGAGTAGTGATTGAATAGGTCTATTATTTAATTGAAATTGAGTTCCAGGTTCATTATCGAATTTGGCATAGAACTGCCTATCCGGCGGGAATTTCGCTTCTACAGATGGTTTACGTTGGTTTTGACAAGCTGGTATTATACCCATCAGGAGGCTCACGTCAGTTTGTTTGTGTTGGGGATGTACCCGATTGATTGCCAAAAAATATGCGCGTCATGTGATGCTCCTTTTATTTAACAACCACTGATCAATCAATTAGTGAAGATGCGCGTATATCAGAGACATCTTATTTTGTCTATATTAAAAAATAAAATTGTATTGCCAAAGTAAAAATATTAGCATTGAAACTATCCTCAAAACTAGCATTTAACCTCTTTCATAACCTCGATCTAAAAACGAGATATTGTACCAATACTGTGTCATTTGCGAAGAACAAAGTGACGACATAATCCCAAGATGGATCGCCACGTTGCCCGTCGGCCCCCTCGCGATGACAAACGGACCTGAAGTAAAGCAGACTGACCAAGCCTTCGAAAAAAGTCTATTAATGAAATAATACCAATCCTAAACGGGCATTCTTAATCACAGTCCTCTTAACCATTCTCAAGTTCCAATAAATATTTTTTATTATCCAGCCCCCCGCCAAAACCAGTCAACGTCCCATTCTTACCTATCACGCGATGACAAGGCACAATAATTGAAATAGGATTTTTACCGTTTGCACCACCCACAGCGCGCGCTTTTTTTGCATCACCCATTTGTTTTGCTTGGCAGCTATATGATATTGTTTTGCCATATGGAATTTTTGTTAATTGCGTCCATGCATTTTTTTGAAATGACGTTCCTTCAAAACTAATGGGAATATCAAAGTACTTTCGTTTTTTCAAAAAATACTCTCGCAGTTGGTTTTGCGTGTCGTTAATAATGGACTGTTTGTTTGATTTTTTTAAATTACTAAGAAGGTATTGAAATTCTCTATCATTTAATTCTTTTTTCCAAAGCACTGCATGCAATGCAGTATCTGAAGCGATCAGTATAAGCGTACCTACCGGTGTAATAATTTCATCCCACACACAATTCATAGGCAGCGCTTGCATCATCGTTAACATAAGCCCCCTTATGGAATTTACTTTGACCGCATACTCGCTTTACGTTGATGCGCATCCAAAATAATTTTACGAAGCCGAATGCTTTTTGGTGTCACCTCAACCACTTCATCATCCTTAATAAATTGAATGGCTTTTTCCAGCGACATCGGTTGCACTGGCGTTAAAAGAACGGCATCGTCTTTTCCCGATGCTCGCATATTGGTTAATTTTTTCGAACGTGTTGGGTTCACTGGCAAATCACCACTTTTATTGCGTTCCCCAACGATCATCCCCTCATACACAGGATCGCCTGGTTGAATAAACAAAAGCCCGCGGTCTTCCAAATACCAAAGTCCGTATGCCACTGCATTTCCTGCGCGATCAGATACAATAGAACCTGTATGGCGGGTGTCAATATCACCTTTTAATTCTTCATACCCATCCAAACATGAATTTAAAATACCACTTCCTTTTGTATCCGTTAAAAATTCATTTCGAAATCCAATCAACCCACGCGAGGGGACACGAAATTCAAGTCGCGTTCGCGAACTAAGCGCCGATGAATCCATATGCATCATTACGCCTTTTCGTTGACCCAATTTTTCTGTCACCGCACCTGTAAATTCGCTATCCACATCAACAACCACATATTCAATGGGCTCACATTTCTTCCCTTTAATTTCTTTAAAAAGAATCTGTGGTTTCCCCACACCTAACTCAAACCCTTCGCGACGCATGGTTTCCACAAGCACTGCCAATTGAAACTCACCACGACCCTTGACAATAAAATGACCACTGTCCTCATCTCGCTCCACTTGAATGGCTACATTATACAGGGCCTCTTTTTGAAGGCGTTCATAAATACGTGAAGATTGCACATAAGTGCCTTCTTTTCCTGCAAGCGGCGAACTATTGACCATAAAGTACATGGCAATTGTCGGCTCATCCACTTTAATTCGCTTATATGCTTTGGGCATATCCTTATGGCAAATAGTATCGCCAATTTGAACATTTTCAACACCGGATAAAATCACAATTTCACCTGGTCCAACCTCTTCCACTTCTTCGATTTGAATACCGTGATAGACTTGCAACTTTGAAATGCGAAGCGGCACTATTTTATCATCCTCTTGAAGGCAAACAAGCTCATGGTTCTTTTTTGCAGATCCATTCATCACTCGGCCAATCGCAGTACGACCCGTATAGTCGGAATAACCAATATTACAAACGATCATTTGGAACGGTTCTGCCTCATCAAATTTTGGTCCTGGAATTTCGTCAACAATTGCATCCATTAATGGAATTAAATCTGTTCCTTTTTCATTGGGATTAGCTGACGCAATGCCATCCCGGCCAATGGCATAAAACACTGGAAATTCAATCTGTTCCTCGCTGGCACCAATATCAATATAGAGATCGTAAATTTCCTCGAGCACTGCAAAGGAACGTGCATCTTTTCGATCAATCTTATTGAGAACAACAATGGTTTTGAGTTTTTGCTTGAGCGCTTTTTGCAATACAAATCGCGTTTGTGGAAGCACACCTTCAGCAGCATCCACAAGAAGAATTACACCATCCACCATAATCAAGGACCGCTCAACCTCACCGCCAAAATCCGCATGGCCCGGCGTATCGATGATATTTATTTTTATGCCCTTATACTCGATGGAACAGTTCTTTGCCGCAATTGTAATACCGCGCTCGCGTTCAAGGTCCATACTATCCATCACGCGCTCGGCAACTTCTTGATTTTCTCGAAATAGACCGCTTTGCTGAAGCAGTTGATCAACAAGGGTGGTTTTACCATGATCCACATGGGCAATTACCGCAATATTTCTGATTTTAGTATTTGTTTTCATTGTTTTTTCTCTTTTATGACGTTATTGCTCGTTTTCAACAGTCCAATATATTATAGATGGCGGTGGTGGGTAACGTAAGAACTTATTATTGTCAATATGGAGTTTGCTCATTGTGATATAGACAATTTGTGGGATTGTGGAACTGGTGAAAAATAGCAATTTTAGGGGTTATTCAAAAATGTTCAGATTGCGTGGGCCTCTATCGAATTACGAACAGGTTTCAGGCATAAACAGCAACTATTATATTTTAACTGGTAATGTACGGGGCGCTTGATCAACGTGAGTATTTGCATTATGAAAACACTCAAGTTGTCACAGCACTTTCGCAGCAAATTCAAAAATGGCAAAGACCATAAAAATATGATGCTGAATTGAATTCACTGGTATGACATAGAAAAGGGACAGTCCAAAGTGATACCCATTTAAGACAATACTTTCTTAATTTATATTGCATCAAACAAATAAGTCGTATAACAGTAAACTCTGAACTCTGAACTACGAAACACCATCGCCTAAGGGAAAAACATCCCAAACATCGCGGAGAATAGTTTATGCTCACTACATTCAGACCCATGCATCCAGCCATATTGGGACAATCAATCGGTATTAATCCAACACTCCATTGCATTCATTATGGCACACCTAAGCCTTCATTCGCTATTTCCACTCCAGTTACTTGCTATATCGATGATGGTACTCCAAGAGTTTCAGGTGGAACACGACCACTCCCTAGTCAATTGAACCTTTTTTCAATGACAACTCCTACCCCCCCCCAGCAACTTCAACAATCATTGGAGTCCAGTATCATTCAATATCTAGGTTATTTAAAATCCCCCACTGCCAATATTGAGCAGGCACTTGATATCATTTACAGTGAATTAGAAACATTGCATAAACTATTTGATTATTTAGAAAAATATTTTAATATTTTTAAAAAAATGCATGAATGCGAATTTGGGTATCAATCCAGAAATATATTAGCGACATGGACAAAAAAATACACATCCTTTTTAGTTGAGAAAATAGATCGCTGGGATTATTTTTTTGAGCGTGCGCAAGTGACGTTATTTAATCAAATAGACCTTTTATCAAGGAATTCCACCATCCATCTGGTTCCACAAAAATTCGACTCGTTTTATGATGAGTTAATACAATCCACACATCCAATCACACGCATTGCACGAAACAATCTATTGGCAACATTAAATAATTTATTACTTGCAAATGAAGATCAAACCATTCTAGCACACTCAACTCAATTAATATCATTGATTAAAGGGAATTCAAATCCTAAAGTTCCACAGATTGCCAGGCTATTGATTAATCAATTAACCCCCATTCTTCATAATTCCCATCCCATCCTTCATACTCTTAGAGCTATTGTAAATCGCCCAAAAAATATTAAGCAAACAATTATATCTGAATTAAAACAAGAAATAGCATATCATCATAAAGACACTGATCATTTAATTTCAAAGCTAAAGGATTGGATTGCATGTGCGGATATGGGGCAATCTATTTTTGGAGAAGCCCGCAGACTTATAAATTTTTTAGATTCATTAGATGACGATTTTTTTTACTATCAACGCACAATACCTATTTATGGCAGAATGGCGAGCGATTTAACCCAAAGAGTTTATAGTTGGCGCAATCAATGGTACCCACTTGATATTGACTAAGGGAGTGTTCTCAAAATGAATATTTTGGGAAGGACTCAAAAGTGTCCAGATGGTAAGAATTTCACAAACCTACTGGCACGCGCATCACGAAAGTACGTCAACAACTCATGAATGCAATGCTCCAAAAATACCGACAATTGATGTTCCTAAAGATCCTCTCTTAAATATTTTTAAATAACCCATTGAAAATAATCAACTGATTCGCTACTCTGCAAGACATAGATATTCAAATGGCAATGCCATCATTCGGAGATCATCATGAAATGGATACTCATTCTTACAACTATACTCCTACATACATATTCATTGGCATCCATAGCCATTATCGATCAACATGAACAAACACTGTGTAATATGAATCAAAATCCAGACTGTATATCGCAGACCTTATATACCTCATTTCCACATGCCTATAAATCACCTGTATCCATATCCAATGATGGCCACACGGTGTTCATCATTGCACCCGTAAGTTGTTGCAGTGAACTAAGTAGCTATATCATCCATCAATCCAAAAATAGTTATGAAATAAAGCTATATGAAAAATATGGCAAGACCTGCAAAGGATGTGTGGGACAGCGATTAAAGAAGTTTACAATCACATTCACCGAGCCCCTGTCATTATCACAACTAACAGTGCGCCATTATCAGGACCACAGTGATCATGTGGCATTGTTATACCCTGTGCCACCGCCAAAAAAGCAATTTAAGAATCAAGAGAAAATACAATTAAACAGACAAAAGGGATTACAATCAAAACGTGCGTCTATGAATATAAAAAGAAAGTGTGCAAATGAACAAAAACAAATGAATTGCGATCATTGCCGTGGCGGACAAAGTAATACTGTGTATCTTTTTGGTGGTGAGCCAGGTACGGACTATACTCATACACTCCCTTCACAACAAACACATAAAGTATTTGGCTTTCATAATTATAGCCGATGCGTGTCCTGCTACAGTAATTATAGGCTTCGCCAAAAGGATGGCAGCGATAAACCCGTTAGTTGTCAGCAATTTTATCATGCATTAAAAAAAGCAAATGACTCGTGCCACAACTGTATTATTTCCCAGCGACATCGATAATAGTTATAATGTAATATGCGAAATATGGGAAAGTGCCTGTTTGGCACTATCCAAATCATCCACACTTTCCACCGTTAAGGTCGATAATTCAGGCAATTGATTTAATATCGCAATAATATCACCTGTTAGTGCAATAGGTGGCATATTGAGTTCTTTTAACGATGTTAGCATGGCAATGGATTTAGAAAATTCAAAATGTTCGCTAGTATCAATTAAGTTAAGCATTTCCAACTGCGATAAATTAACAATACTATCTGGTAATCGATGGATGGGATTTTCCTGAATAGACAATCGTCGTAATTTATGAAGCTGCCCCAACTCATCTGGCAACTGTGAAATACAATTTCGTTTGCCAAACCAATAGCCCAAATCAAGATCTTCCAATTGGGATAATCCTAAAATAGCGGCATTAACTTCTTTTAATGCATTGCTACTTAAATCCAATACCCGCAGCCAGCTCATTTGAAAAATAACATCTGGAATATAACTAAACTCATTTAAACTCAACAATAATGTATCGATATGAGTTAACCCTGCAAGCGAATTGGGCAAGTCAGAATAGTGGTTTTTACGGAGATCCAGTATTGTAATGTGCGGATTTTCTTTGGCAAATTGAATTTTCTCAATAATATCCATAAACGCTCCAATCAAGGAATTTACACTGGTTATATCATTATTATCCGTATTAAACAATATCACAAATCAGATTGATTGCGACGCCTGCAAATGGAGTCATACGCGAATGAGTGTTTTTTGGATAACTTCATAATTCACTATTGTATTTCCAATAAAAATAGCTCATGGTTTAATTCATGTTTTTTTCCCATAAACTCATCATTGTAAGTCATTATATTATTCTGTGCATCTTCTTAAGCGTTTTGGCTCATGGAAACACGAAGACAGCCGACTTACATGGAGATGGCCGAATCACCGTGTACAGTCCACATTTAAATCGCTATGCGCAAATTGAATTTCGAAACAACAATGTCATGCAACCCAATGGCATGGCCATGCTTTCCAAATTCATGCAACAAAAATCCCCTGAAAAATCGTCCATTGATATTCGGTTGATCAATTTATTGGATTATGTGGAAGATACGCTACAAACAAATGTCATTGAACTTATGTCCTGCTATGAATCCAAACCATTGCCACGGTTACCTGATGCCAAAACTGTACACATGCATCCCAATCACGATAGCGGGCATGCATGTGACATTCGTGCACATAATATATCTGCACGCGATATTGCTGCATTGCTAAAACAAACTCATTGCTGCGGCCTTGGTTTGTACGAGGATCAAAATAGCATTCATATTGACACCCAACGCGACCACTATTGGGAAAATGTAAACTTAACAAAGCCAATTTATTATGGTACACAGCATAATCCCAATCATCGATGGGGATTGCTTAGCGAACAATCATTCTATCAAAATGCCGATGCCATTGTGTTTACAATCACAAATCAGCATTCTAAGGTGCAACATTTTTCACCCAAGCGATTTTGGATACAGGCATTTCATCATGGCAATTGGATAAAAACACGTGTGCACACAGTAAAATATAGCGGTAAACGATTGAAATTTGGGCATTCGCGACCAATCAAATGGATTATTCCGGAAAATATATCTCCTGGAAAATATCGTTTTATCACAGTCGTTAATCAGAAAGACCCGGAACCTGTATATTCCAATGAATTCTTTATTTTAAAATCAAGCCAGTAAGGCCATTCCATTATTCGGAGACATATATGATCGCAACAACATCCATTTGGATTACATTAATGCCTATCATTATTATTAATTCAATTTTACTCATATCATTACTACTCTATTCGACATATTTTAGTAAAAAGAAAACACAGTTTTTTGAGGGAGCAAAAAACCAGGGATCCTTACTACTATCTCAAAATATACGTGAGTGGTGGTTTTGGACCACGGATCCCGTGGTTAAACTGCTTGTCGCACTGCATATCGGCCCAAATACAATTACACTGATCGGTATTAGCATCGCCGCCATTGCAGGTATTTTCTTTGGCCTTGGGCAGCTGGGATATGCGGGATGGCTGATGATCCTTAGCGCTAGTTTTGATATTTTCGATGGTCGTGTTGCACGAATGACCGGTAAAACATCGTCATCCGGTGCATTTTTTGATTCAGTGACCGATCGATTTGGCGAGGGATTTTGCTTTATGGGACTCGCCTATTATTTTCGCGATACATGGCTGTTATTATTTATCATTGCCGGATTGATTGGCTCTACATTGGTTAGCTATACACGTGCACGCGGTGAAGGGGTTGGCGTTAACTGCACAAAGGGATGGATGCAACGGCCAGAGCGCATTGCTTATCTGGGTGTGGCATCCATACTCACACCGATGATGCATGCCATATTAATGAAGTTTATGGATCAACCACCTGCCGTACTCGTTTATATTGCACTTATATTTATTGCGATCACAACAAATATCACCGCTGTATATCGCATGATCTATATTATGAATGAATTGGATTCTCAGAAAGAACGTGACACAGATAGCTTTGCACAAGTATTTGCTAAATTAACTACTTCTGAGGGACGCGATGCATTTTTGGATCGCGCGCGATATGGCTATGATCGTGCAAAAACAGATATTAATCATGCGGTTATTTTTCATGTCGGCTATATCAATCAGGACGAACTCAATTATCAAATTAGTGCAGGCAATATGCCGCATTTAAGTAAGCATATTTTAGAACGCGGTGGAAAGTATACGGGAACGTCTGTATTTCCATCCAGCATTGGACCGAGTTTTACGCCGTGGGTGACGGGATCATATCCTGGCACATGCGATATCCCTGCAACTCGCTGGTTTGATCGCCATGTATCGGAGCGACGAAAAATTACAGTTAATCGCTTTCGTGATTATATGGGCTGGGGCGCTTATGCCATGGACCATGATTTAAATAAAACAGTGCAAACAATTTTTGAATATTCCAAACAAGCGGTTACCATATTTGGTGCATTAAATCGTGGCTGTGGATTAATGCGTGATCCTGCTTTTTTTAGACTCTATAGTCGCTATCATAATGCCATCCGCATGAGCGATATTGAGGCAGCGGACGAAGCTGCATTTTCTTGGTTTAGCTCGGCATTAAAACGAGAAACTGATTTTATCCTATATTCATTTCCACCCATGGCGCTTTTACATACAGCTAGAGAAAACAATGATATCTACGCCAAACTTGATCAATCGATTGGCAAGTGTATTCAAAACTTAGAAGAAAAAAACATCTACGATGACAGCATGCTATTTTTTGTGGCAGATGCAGGGTTTGATCAAAAAACACATTCATTTAATTTATATCATTTTTTAAACAAACGCTATCAGGTATGCCCAAAGAATGATCGATTTAAAGATTGGCAGGATGCAGACATTATCTATATGCCATCTGGTACCTCCATGGCTCATTTGTATTTTCCCAATCAAAATAAATGGCAAACCCCTTGTTTTTTTGAGAGCATTGAACAGACCGGACTGATCGGATCCCTGCTTGAAAATGACGGCATTGATATCATTGCTGGCCGCAGCGCCAAGGGCGGTATTATGCTGCAAAGCCGACGTGGTCGCGCACACATTTTGGAAGATGCGGCCAATCGATGGACATATTTAATTAAAGGCAGTGATCCCTTTGGATATACGCATATTGATCAATCATTAAATACTAGGCAGGCATTTGAGCAAACCGTGCACACCGATTACCCAGATGCGATTATGCAGATTGCACAATTATTTCGATCCAAGCGCACCGGTGATTTGGTTATCAGTGCCACACATCATACTAGCTTACTCGATAAATCACAGGTCAAAACAATGGCTGGCATAGAATCACAGTGGGCATGCGGTTCTATTCATAAATCGCATATGCAAATCCCCATTTTATGCAGTCATGCGCTTCGTTCATCCTATTGCCGAAGTGTGGATATTTTCCCAAGCATTGCACAGGCTCTTGGCATTGACATTATGCATGCGGTAGACGGCGAATCTATTTTATAATTATAACCAGAAATGTATAAGCACTTGATCAAATTGAGTATTTGCATAATGCACACACCCAATTTGTCACATCTTTAAACAATAAATCCAATTCAGGCCCATACGAATATGATGCTGAATTGGATTTGGCTCCTCAACACAGAAGATCGGTGTTTTGAGAACAACCCCATGATTTAAGTTTGTGATTTTTGTTTATTATAATTGAAAATAATTTTCTCATAATACTGCACTGTGGTTTTTGCAATTGCATCCCAGCTAAATATATCTTCCACACGATTGCGACTTGCTTTGGCAAATGAGCGGCATTGATCATGATCCGCCAATACCCTGTTTACATTAACGGCTAAGTCTTTAGAAAATTGATCAGGATCCCTTGGCGATGCATCGCTATCACTGACAGGTATAAAATCGACGAGCAATCCCGTTTTTTCGGGCACAATAATCTCCGGTATTCCACCCACAGCGCTGCCAACAACCGGCGTCTCACAGGCCATGGCCTCCAAGTTGATAATCCCAAACGGTTCATAAATCGATGGACAGCAAAACACTGTAGCATGCGAATAGAGCTGGATTACATCCGCCTTTGCCACCATTTCTTCAATCCAAATAATATGATCATGATACGCTTTTGCCGCATCAACAGCCGCTTGCATTTCTTTGGCAATCTCCGGCGTATCCGGTGCACCCGCGCATAATACGATTTGCACATTGGGGTTAATATGTTTCGCTGCATTCACTAAATGAATAATTCCCTTTTGCCGGGTAATACGTCCGACAAACAGCACATAGGGTTTTTCCCGGTCAATGCCATACTTATCCAATGCATCGGTATGCGATACTCGCTGATATTCATTCAAATCAATGCCATTATAAATCACATTTATTTTATCATCCGCTATATCAAAATAATTTAATGCATCTGCTTTCATTCCCTTGGATACCGCAATAATACCATGACTTTCCTGCATGGCCATGCGCTCAATAAAACTACTCAAATGATAGGCATTGCCGAGTTGCTCAGCCTTCCATGGACGTGATGGCTCAAAGCTATGCGTGGATAATACCATGGGCACTTGATACAGTTGACTCGCTATGAGTCCTGACAAATGCGAATACCATGTATGACAATGCACAATATCCGCATCCTTTAAATTCGCAGCCATTGAAATATTACGACTCACCGCATCAATGGCTTTTGTAAACTTTATGTTCGAACAGTTAATGTCAGCATTATTAGAATGCCCGTAAATGCTTAAATTTTTTTCAGTTATTTGCTGTTCACCAAAACAATGCACTTCCACATCAATGTATTTGGATAATTCACGGCTTAAATAATCCACATGCACACCTGCGCCACCATATACATTTGGCGGGTACTCATTTGTAAAAAAAATCACCTTCATAATTCCCCCTCTAATAATTGCCTTATGCCCTGCCATGGGATCTCTACCCAATCCGGACGATTGGTTATTTCATATTCCAATTCATATAATGCTTTATCCAAGCAATATGCGCGTAATATACTCACCCTATTCGATTCACTCATATCACCGATCATATCAGATGCATGTGCGGTCAGTGTCGTCATATATGCCTGTAAAAATGCACTGTGCACAGTCATTATCCACTGCGCCTGATCTTTCGCATCATAGTCTTTTATTTTTGTGACATGGGCACAATACCAAGCATAATCCATGGACCGCATCATACCTGCAATATCCTTGTATATGGGATAATGCATGACGCGTTCATCATAGGGCTTGAGCGGTTCACCTTCAAAGTCAATTACTGTATATTTACCGGATAAACCAAGCACTTGCCCCAAATGCAAATCCCCGTGTTGGCGAATACAATATGGCATGTATGCAAGGCTTTGGCCTGCCTGTTCAAATACTTGTATGATATTGTTTTTCTGATCAGATATCCATTTTTGTAATTTTAAATGCGCGTGTTTCTTTTCAATACATGCAATACTACGCTGCAATTGCGCATTCCACTGCTGTTGCCACTGACCAATAAGCACGTCATAAGTACTTACTTTTCCAAATCCCATGTCACCGGATTGGCTGAGTGCCACATGCAATTTAGCAATAAATTCTCCCATCACATGCATATGCTGCTTACACTGTGTACGATTATTTTTCTGAATACAATCAATGATCATATCCCATGCAGATCCATCATGCTCGATATAATCGTAGAGGATCATCAATGGGTATTCCTGCCCATCATCGGATCGATATGATACATGCCCGATAACATGCGGTACCTGTGAAAATCCAACATATTGAAGATGCTGGTTAACCTCTAGCTCCACACTGGCCCCTGCGATCAAGCGCCGCTGCATTTTGGCCACCCATTTTTTTTGACCGGTATGCTCACATGCAATCAGTGAGTTGGTGGAGGTATCCGGCATTGCATGATAGCAATTACCCATCCGATGGATGTCGTCGCATGACCTGTGAATGATCAATTGACCTTGGTGCATGGCAATGCAATTGTGATCGTGATTGAATAATCGACCAAACAAGGCATTCAATACATGTGGCGCATCCATTGATGACCACTTGCCGGATGCAGTATGTTGGAAAATCGCATAGTGGTGTATGGAATTATCAGCCAGTGTAATCTTATAAATACCCAATTGTAGATCAGAATTTAAATCGCATATATCCATACATATAATATCAACAAGGGATTGATGCTTTCCCTGAAACCAACGGCAGGATTGTAAAAAAGAAATCGCATCTTTTATCGCATACATCATATAGTCCATCGTATCCCATTATCTGCGTTTAGCAGGCATTGTATAACTTACGTCTCCATCCGTGGCTATCACAGCTATATCTCCATCTCTACTATATATTCTTTTTGACCGTCTTCCATCATCCCAAGGTGTGGCGTTCCAAGTACCGATAGGCGAATCATTTTCTATAATGACTAAATCCTGTCGTTGAAAGACACCATATCCGCCCTCCAACCACAGCGCATTTCCATGTTTCACAACCTCAAATGGATTCGTATAAATACCGCAACTATGAACCGCCCGAATATCGCCTGGCGCTGTGGTAAAACACAAATCAAATACAGCGCAATTGCTTTCGCCTGGTTGTAAAGCACTCACCCGTCCCAATGCTTCCAATTCCACATAGGGTGCATGATCCGCCATAAATAGTTCAAAGAGTCCATGAACATGGTGTGAATGCCTTAATACGCTATACACATTATTAGAAGATCGCATGGCAATCCACTTTGCCTTTGCACCAACTTTTATCATAGGATTGCCCGTATGGAACGCTTTCCATATGGGTAGTGCACTTTGTTTTCTAAATGGATGACACTCTCCCATGAGGCATCGAATAGCATCGTCTGGTTGCCCAATATATAAATTCGTAGCATTTGGTGTAGCATTTAGCTGCCCCACAAACCACGGTGTAAACGGATGGCTATCTTGACCTTTATTGATAACCGTTTGATCAAAGCGAATAATACTTTGATCGCCTAATAGTGCAATCTTTGTACTCAATTCAATGGGTAGTGGATTTTTTGGCAGGTAAGGTGCGACAATATGAATAGCATTGTCATTCATTCCTGTATCATGTCCCGTTGTCATATCATAGGTACCACCAAATAGCGGCTTTGGCGGTGGCCATTCGCTAGCTCCTTTAAACGATTCCCAACCCTGTGGTCCATTTTGTGGTCCTGCATAAAAATGAATACCGCCGCCTTCTGCTTTTCTTAAAAAATCAAAGCTACGATAAATAGGATTTTTAATAGATACTCTTTCGATCCCGCCTATTGCTGTTTGCACTGTCCCAGTAGGTATAGCTTTTGAAAGACCACCTAAGCAAGAGTTTGCTGTTATGCTTAAAAATGAATTTGATAATGTTGCAATTGCCACGATGCCTCCTCAATAAATATTATTTTAAAACAGTCATTAATTCCTTTATTAAGTGATATTTGCCAAATGGTGGAAAAATATAGGCACCGTCGATGCCACTTAAATCCTTCGCCTCTGACAATGCATCCTTAGCTATCTCACAGCCCACGGATTGTTGCGCCTCTTTACTCTTTGCAGTTGCTATACGCTGCATGATGCTAGCAGGAATTTGCATGCCCGGCACTTCATTGTGTAAAAACTCGGCATTGCGCAAGCTCACAAGTGGCAATATCCCTACAAATAAAGGTATTTTTTTTATGCCTTGAATTTTACTTGAAAATTGACTGAGCAGATTTGGATCATAGATGGGTTGTGAAAAAGCAAATTCCGCGCCCATAGTGATTTTCTGTTTATATCGCTCCACTTCCAAGTCAATGTCCACAGCCCCTGGATTCACCCCGCAGCCAATTAAAAAACGCGTCTGCCCATTGATCGGGCGATTGGCAAAATCCAAGCCATGATTCATATTAGCGACAAAGCGAATGAGCCCAATCGCATCCACATCAAATACTGCGGTGGCATTGGGATAATGCCCCATCTTGGGCGGATCGCCGGTAATGATCAAAATATTATTGAGCTCCAGCGCACTGGCACCGATTAAATCCATCTGCATGCCGAGTAGATTACGATCCCGACAACAATAATGCACAATCGGCTCAATGCCAATTTGCCGCTTAATCTCTATGGCTAAAGGGATGGGACTCATACGCGCCATGGCTCGTGGACCATCCGCAATATTGACCGCATCCACACCTAAGTCAGCGAGCAGCTTGGCACCATCCAATGCTTTTTGCATACTGATGCCCAAGGGTGGATCCACTTCCACACAGACATTGAATTTGCTGTGTAGATGTTTTGCAAAATCACTTTTTTCAGGTTGGACAATGGGTTCTTTTTTTTCCACTGGATCTGTTTGTGAAATGATGTTCACAGCCACAGATGTTTTTAAATGCTTAGTCGCATGTAAAAAATGATGCATCTCACGAATATGATCGGGCGTAGTACCACAGCAACCACCAATTAAGCTCACGCCAATTTGCACATAGCGCTTGGCATATTCCGCCATATACTCCGGGCTTGCCAAATAATGTGTGCGGCCTTGAATCATCTTTGGTAACCCTGCATTGGGCATGGCAGATATAGGTGTATCCGTCACAGCTTTCATGCGCTTGGCTGCTTCAAATACACCTTGTGGCCCCTCGCAACAGTTGATACCCACAACATCAGCACCCCAATTACTCATAGTGCGTGCTGCATCTTCAGGCAACAGGCCTTCAAAGTGATCCTCGCCCAAATACTTAAGCGATACCTGGGTGATAATTGGAATATCTGTCACACTTTTGGCAGCCTGAAATGCCATATGCAATTCCTGAATATTCGTAAATGTTTCGAGTAAAATGACATCCACATTAGTATCAGCTAATAGTCGAATATGCTCCGCAAAGGCATCGTGCAATTCATCATCGTTTAAACCACCCTGATCAGCCATGGTCCATGCAATAGGTCCCACTGATCCTGCCACAAAGGCTTTATCCGCAGCAGCCTGTTTAGCAAGCTGCACACCCGCCACATTGATATCTTCCATTTTGGATTCATATCCATGGGCGCGCAGGGCATAGTGGTTGGCCATAAATGTATTGGTTTCAATGAACTGACTGCCTGCATTGATATAGGACTCATGTATGGATGAAATCAGTTTGGGCTGTGATAGGTTTAACTCATCGTAGCAGCGATTGATAAAAATACCGTGACGATAGAGCTCTGTACCAATGCCGCCATCGGCCAGAATGCCATCTTCATGAAGCGTATCTAAAAATGATTTTTTAGTTATCGTCATTACATTATCGATTCTGTGCTAAATAGGGATTATTTTCACATTGCTCAGCAATTGTGCTCGTATTAAATCGGCCATAGGCATGGCCTGGATAAATAATTGTATCTGGATTTAATTGAGTAATGCGATGCAAGGATGTATTCATCTGATCAGGACTACCACCTGGCAAATCGGTTCGGCCGCAAGCATCGATAAATACTGTATCACCTGTGATTATATTTTTATCAATTAAAAAACACTGGGATCCGGGCGTATGCCCAGGTGTATGCAAACATTGGCAATTGCTATTACCAATAGCAATGCATTCACCATCAGTGCTTAAATGAATCTGCACTGAGTCTGGAATGGGTGGCGATATAGTTGGATCAGCAGAAGCATTATCCCCTTGCACATGCGCAAATTCCGCTTCATGCACATACACAGCTATTTGCGTTTGTGCGACCACATTTTCCAAGGCATTGATATGATCATAATGCATATGGGTCAGCAGTATCTTTTTTAATTGCCAGTGATTGTCTGTGATAGTTTTTAGAATTTGATCTGCATCCCAACAGGGATCAACCACCGCACAATCACCCGTAGCATTATCTGCAATCACATATGTATAGTTTTCCATCGGGCCAACGGAGACTTGCTTAATCGTAATATCACTCACACTCACCTCATTGATTCGGGTTTAATCGCAAAATCATCCAGTATATATTCTGGGATATCACAGTTCTTAAATTCGCAAAATTCTGGCATACCATCGTCCAATTGCCATATATAATACCCTTTTTCTGTAGGCAATAATAAACGCCATAAACCCTTTGCTTCACAGCCCAAACGGCTCACTTTGTCTACCCAGCTATCAACAAGGTCCACTTTCTCAGACAAAATACGCTGATACACAGGATCTGATTCAGATAAGTATTGTGATTCATCGAGCATACTGGATAATTGGTTGACCGCGTGATCTGTAATGCGCTGAATAATAGGTACAATATCCCTTACATCGCTGTCTGTAAATATGCGCTTGCCGTCTATTGGTATAATCATAGCCATGGTCGCCTAATGTAGTGATCACATTATAATTGTCAATGGGATTGCACAAAAAATACAGGACAAATACATTTAAAACTTCCAATATAAAAAAAGGCAATCCCAATAATAATCGAAATTGCCTTTTAATCAAAGTTCTTCTTGCACCCTACATTAATAATGGCGCAATCACTAAGGATAGCACGCTCATTAGCTTAATTAAAATATTAAGCGATGGACCCGCTGTATCCTTAAAAGGATCACCCACTGTATCACAGGTCACAGCAGCTGAATGACGATCACTGCCTTTGCCAGAATTATTTTCTGGATCCTTTTTCTCTGTTTCAATTTGTTTTTTGGCATTATCCCATGCACCACCGGCATTGGACATAAAAATAGCCATCATTACACCCGTTACTGTGGCACCTGCAAGCAAACCACCCAAAGCACCTGCATCACCCCATAAATATTTGGAGCCAAAACCTACGATGATCGGTGTTAGTATTGCAAGTAACCCTGGAATTATCATTTCTCGAATAGCTGCACTTGTTGAAATATCCACACAACGTGCATAGTCCGCACGTGCTTTGCCTTCCATCAAACCTGTTATGGTTCTAAACTGACGCCTGACTTCTTCAATCATGGCATTGGCAGCTCGACCCACCGCACGCATGGCCATAGAACTAAATAGAAATGGCAGCATTCCACCTAAAAATAAACCCGCCATAATATCTGGACGTGTAATATCCAATTGGCTAATACCTGCTTGCTCACGAAATGCAGCAAAAAGTGATAATGCAGTCAATGCCGCAGAACCAATAGCAAAGCCTTTACCAATCGCTGCAGTTGTATTGCCCACTGAGTCCAGATTATCCGTACGCGCACGTACTTCTTCGCCCAATTCACTCATTTCCGCAATACCACCGGCATTATCTGCAATCGGTCCATAGGCATCTACTGCCAATTGAATACCCGTTGTGGAGAGCATGCCTAAAGCTGCAATCGCAATACCATACAAACCTGCTAGCTCATAGCTGAATAAAATTGCCAATACGATCGCAATTAATGGCAATGTAGTGGAGCGCATACCCACAGCTAAACCTGCAATAATACCCGTGGCAGCACCTGTTTGCGACGCATCCACAATTTCATTCACCGGGCGTTTATTCATTGCACAGTAGTATTCAGTGAGTAATCCAACGGCTACACCTGCAGCTAAGCCAACAGCCACAGATCCCCAGATTTGTAAGGCGCTAATGGCATTACCACCAATTACAAAACCGTTTGGTGCCACAATATTAATTAATATATAAGAAACCACCACAAAAATAACTGCAGCTAGCATGGTTCCTAAATTTAAGGCATTTTGAGGATTACCACCTTCGCGCGTACGCACGAAAAATGTACCTATAATGGATGCCACAATTCCCACACCTGCAAGTACTACTGGAAGTACCACAGCGCTAAGTCCTGCAGTTACACCCAAAACCATGGAGCTAATCAATGATCCCACATAGGATTCAAATAAATCCGCACCCATACCGCAGACATCACCAACATTATCGCCCACATTATCCGCAATTGTTGCTGGATTACGTGGATCATCTTCTGGAATACCCTGTTCAACTTTACCCACTAAATCCGCACCCACATCCGCGGCTTTGGTGTAAATACCACCGCCCACACGAGCAAAAAGTGCAATGGATGATGCGCCAAATGAGAAACCTGCAACAATCGGCAGTACTGTTTCCTTTAATGATTGTACATCAGTGCCATATGTATATGCAAAAACAGCAAACAAGGAACCCAATCCCAGTATGCCAAGCCCTACAACGCTCATCCCCATCACAGCACCACCACGAAAAGCAATGCTAAGTGCAGCATTAAGGCTTGTGCGTGCAGCATTGGCCGTACGCACATTGGCACTTGTTGCGACACGCATGCCCAAATAACCCGCAAGCCCTGAGCAAAAAGCGCCCGCAATAAATGCAAGTGCTACCAATCGCACTGCACCTGTATTGATGACAGCCAAAACAATGGCTGCAATAGCTACAAATAGTGCCAACACCCGATATTCACGAGAAATAAAGGCCATTGCCCCTTCTTTAATGGCAATACCCACTTCCTTCATCCGATCTGATCCAACATCAGTCTGATTGACTTTTTTTGCTAAAAACATTGCATAGATCAGTGCCAACACTGCACTAACAATGGTAATTAGAATTGCATTCATTCCTAACATATTTCCTCCTTTTTCCTTTTTATTTGTAAATTATGATCTGATTGTTAAAAAAATCGCGGACTCTGAATGAATCCGCGATGATTTATCCATATTTCAACTCAATTGCAAGGACTCTTTAAGCTGCGTAAGATCTTCTTTTAGCTTATAGTAAAAACAAGCACACAAAGGAAAAGACCGCATATGTTTCAGGCATTGCTGCTGCCACAATTCCATTTCCCAATGTATTTCGACCTTCACCAATCGCGCGTACACCTGCTGCACATACTTTTCCTTGGTAAATCCCGCTGATTAAACAGGCAATTCCTAATAATAAAAGAATACCTCCAACCGCTGGATCTTCTGCAAATGCACCTTTTTTCAGGATACCTCCTAGAAGGGCGTAAATACCTTGCGTACTAGGCATCACTGCCAACGGCATTACAGAAAAAAACTTTTTATCGCCCACACCAATTGCGGATTGGAATGCAACTGCCAATCCCCATGCTGATCCTGCGAGTCCCAAACCAATACCCAAATAAAATGCCAATTGATTAAATACCGCCATGTCCATAACTCCCTCCGTCTATTTAATTTAATTATTTATCCGTGCATTTTGTAAAGGCTTATACGGTAGCCCATTTAATTCTGTACATTTTGGAAATGCTTCCACAGCATGCAGTCGTGTGGGATGTACCAGTGAGCCAATAATTCCCATCACAAAATTAAATACATGCCCCACCAATAATACGATTATGCCCAATACTGCTCCAAGTATTGGATTTACTGCATTTTGCACATCGCTTGCCAGCAAATTGACAACAGATGCAATGGCACCGCTTGCAACACCTAAACCAAATAGCCGTGCATAGGACATCACATCACCAAGCATGCCTGTAAGTCCATAAATATTCCACAAACCAGCTCCCAATCGTTTGAGTATATTCTTATCTACAGACGAAAAGAAGAAAATACAGGTAATTCCTGAAACAATCAGTATTTTCCAATAATTAATATCAGCAACCGCACATGTGCCACCCCATAATACGAATAGCATTCCCATTTGCTGCAACCGTGCAGGCCAATCATGTTTATTCAACAGGCCAATGATTAGGGCAATACTTAAATGAATAATTCCAAGCCCAACTGAAATATAAAATAATAGCATAGGATCGCCAAAATCAGGCGCGATATCGATTAAAATCCAACTTCGTTCCATGAATGCAATACCAAATATACTCCCGCTGAGTCCGCCCCATATAATAGTCGCTATGCCAAACAAGAATGTCATATTACTAACTAAGCGCATTTCAGGCATTTTTTTCATCATCAGCTTACGAATCAGCATGCCAATGATCATCATGAGCACACCATACCCTGCATCCCCTAAGCAAATGCCAAAAAACACCATCATTGATGGTGCAAAAAACAATGCAGGATCCACACTTTTATAGCTAGGTTTTCCTAATAAATGCATTAATAATTCGAAATTGCGTGAAAACCAGCCATTTTTTGTTAATACTGGCGGATTATCATTGGAATTTGGATCACGCATTTTTATCCATACAGAATCTATTTTAGCTTTAATTCCCTGGCATACATTTGCCAAACTCTGAGCAGGTACCCATCCCCCAATGATTGCTAAATGCCCATCATCCATGGCGCGATCAATGGATTCCTGATAGTCGCACTCACATCCCAATGCGAGTAAATCCGATTTGTATAATGATAGATATTGGCTGGACTGACGAATGTTCTCTTTATAAGTGTCTATTTTTTCCTGATATTCCTTGGCAGTTGTTTGCATTTCCTGAAGCGCTTGCTCTGGCATGGCCATGAGCTCAGCGAATTTTATATCTTGTTCCTGCATTTTTTTACGCGATACAGTTACAAAATAAGTGGTCCGATTTAGAGACACAGGAAAAATTAAATAAGCTCTCTTATTAGGTGATAACTGGCTAAATTTTAGTACATCCATTTGCCAAAATTGAATATAAATATGTTGCGATTCCAATGCTGTAATACTCTTGGGATCAAAACATCCCCACACGCTATTTTTTTCAATATATCGATCAATTTGCTGTTTTTCTTCTAATAACTGCTTATATTTGGATAAAAGTTCATCAATACCATCGATAGTTAGCATACCATCACGGCATGCATGCTGATCTTCCTTGTATTGTGACAATTCACGAATAACACGACTGAGTTGATTATACTGCGTCATCTGTGCGTGCATCGATTCACTATCTTTTAATTCATTCATATGCGCCACATGCAATACCCCTAAAGACTGCATAGCCCGCATCAGCTTTTCTTTATGAACACTAGATGTTGCACAGATTATTTTTTTCATCGGCACAATGGCCATAAATACCCCTTATGTATTGGCATCCGCCATCATTGATTGTGCAATTTTTGCAACCATCACTGATGAACGTTCATTATCCTCTAATCGTCCACGAATATAACGAATTCCACTCAAATATTCGGGAATAAGGCGCTTTTCAAATAAATTTATTCGCTGGGTGGTAATATTTAACTCCTCAAATAAGCGTATTAATGCATCTTTTTTTGCATGTAAGATAGCCCCTATCTCCAATAATTCTTTTCGTAAATTAATAAATAAATCCATTGAAACAGGGTATGCCATCACATGATATGGGGATACGTCAAATGTCACAAATTCCACCTCTTTTAGCATAACCCCTGCAATATTTTTCTCTACTAATTTGCATTCGCTAATTGTGACAAATTTTTCAACCTCAGGGTGAGGACATTGATCAAATGAATGAGTTAACTCCATGACTTGCTTTTCCAATCCAAGTACAATTTCTTCCCAAATAATAATTTCACGATTCAACTGTTTGCGCCGTAAATCCAAAGTAGGAACAGCACGCGCCAATCGCTCGCGTTTTATTTTCAGCAATCGCATTGATCCTTTGGATACAGTTACCATAAACCCCTCTATTTAGTCCCGTGCTTTATAATACTGATTTAAAACATCTTCTTTTATGCGAAGCACTCGTTTGGGAAGCAAGCCTATCAGGTGCCAGCCCAAATCAAGCGTTTCATTTAATGTAAGATTCTGTTCAGCAGGTAAAAATTTGGCTTCAAATTCATCCGCAAATTTCAAATAAGCCAAATCCACTTCATCGGTTATTGTAAAACCCATTTCACGCTGCTCGCGAAGTGATAATGCATTGGCATAGGCGCTCACACAGGCATCCATGATGGGTCCGTGATCAGGGCGTGTTTCTTTGCCCACCACCAATCCCTTTAAACGAGATAAGCATTTCATTATAATGAAGTTTCCACGTTCAACCGGCAGCTGGCCTTCCGTAATATATCCGGTTAAATTAGCCACAATGTGAGATAAGTCATTATCCGGCACAGAATTAACACCCATCAGTGTCACAGATCCACGATCCCCGCTAAAATTCACTGCGCGCTCATAAATACGTGCTAGCTGACTATATAAATCCCCTGGATAACCATCACGGCTTGGAATTTTACCTTGCGCATTGGAAACTTCCATCAATGCATCCGCATATCGAAGCATGTCTGTAATCACAACCAATACATGCTGCCCGGTCAATGCCAATTGCTCCGCAAATGTACAACAAATATGTGGCACATTCAGGCGTTCAATCGGTGATTCACTTCCTAGATTAACCACCATAATTGTACGCTCACTGGCTTCCTCAAGTACATCCCTAAAATAAATATACTCTTCATTGAGTAAGCCCAAACCACCAAAGACCACACTAAAATTTTCCTGTCCTGCCACACGGGCTTGTCGAATGATACGAGCCACAATGTGATTGATATCTTCGCCAGGCAATTTATAAATAGGAATTTTTTGACCGCGCACAATGGTATTTGCACCATCAATGGATGGAATCCCTGTTTCAATATATCCCTGTCCTAGCGCACGTCGATCTGGATTCACCACTGGACCTTCCACTGGCACACGTTTTCCTTGAATCGCAGGTTTTCCATCGCGTGGACGACCCGTTCCATCAAAAATACGTCCCATAATATATTTCGCATCAAATGGCAGCTCAAATGGCCGACCCGTAAATTCAGTGCTTTGATCAGTCATTACTCCTAAGCTACCTGCTAATGACTGCATGTACACCGTATCCCGATCAATTTTGACAACTTTTGCACGGCCATATCCAGGTAAAATGGCTTCTTCACCCATTCCTACACCTGTAACACCCTTGACTTGCAAAATCGGTCCATCAATATTCACTATATCACAATAGACTGCTTTCACAGCGCCTCCTTGATTACTTATTGCTGTTGCTGACTTAGTAATTGACTATAACCTGCGTCATAATCTTTTGAATAATTCACTTGTACAATATTATAGACTAAATCTTCCTGCGCACGACGCATTGTACGTTTTTCATTTAATGGAAATACATCCATAATTTTGATTAAAAACTGCATCATTCCATAGTGTCGGGGTAAGCGGCTGGCACTATCAAACTCTTCAAATGTATTTTGGCTTAAATACGATTTTTGAATCAAATCACCCAAAAGTAATTTGCGATATTCCTCATCACCAATCCCTTTTTCACCCAATATCTCCATCTGCTCCTTGATACGCTCCCCTTCACGCACCGCATGCTTGATCGCATGTACAAATTTCAACCAATTAGGTAAATTTTGGGAATCAAAATATTCTTGCAATGACTCCTGTGAGGAATCCAGATATTTGGAATGGCATTCCAATGGATCAAATGCAGGAAATAGTCGTGCAGCCGCACGTTTTCTGGATAAAATAAGCGCAACCTTGGCTGTTTGAATAGCAGCCTGAGATGGAGGATCACCGGCAATATCACCACCATCCGGTGATAAAGCAGCAATGGTTGTCATGCTTCCTTTTCTCTTGCCCGCACTTTCTCCCAAACACTCAACGCGTCCTGCGCGTTCAAACCAGCGCGTTAAGTAAGCATTCATATATGCTGGAAATGCTTGAGGGCCAGGAATTTCACCCATACGACCACTCATTTCGCGCATTCCTTGTGCTTGCCGAGATAAACTATCTGTGAGCAAAAGCACATCATACCCCATATCTCTAAAATATTCCCCAACAGTGGCCCCTACAAGAATGGATCCTTCTCTAGCAGCCACAGGCATGGCACTGGTATTTACAAATAATACCGTCCGATCCGTTAATGGACGGCCCGACTCTGGATCGATCAACTCTGGGAATTCGCTCATTAATTCCACCATTTCACCTGCACGCTCGCCGCATCCCACATAAACTACGATGTTCACGCGGCTATGACGAGCTAAATCATGCTGGCACATTGTCTTTCCTGTCCCAAAATCACCTGGGACACAAGCTGTTCCCCCTAGCATTACAGGGTTAAATGCGTCAATAATCCGAATTCCAGTATTTAAAATTTCACTGAGTTTTAGTCGTTTTGCGGCAGGCCGTGGTCGTCGAATGGGCCAGCGCTGCATTAATTTAATTGCTTGCTCATTATTTGTATCATCTGTCACTGTTCCAATATCCTGTGTCACAGTGTAGGAACCACTGGCAATACCACTGACTTTACCCATGTGATAATGTGGTGGCACCATAACTTTATGAACAATTAGCTCTGTTTCTTTCACTGTCCCCAATACATCACCTGGATGCACTGTATCCCCTTCATTGACAAGCGATACAAATTCCCATTTTTTTTCACGATCCAAGGTTGGAATAATTTCACCGCGAGGTAGAAAATCGCCAAAACCAGATAATACATTGCCTAATCCGTCAAGAGTAGCACCCAATAGTCCAGGTCCAAGCTCGACTTCAATCAATTGACCGGTTAAGCGCACCTGATCTCCAACTTTTAACCCGGTTGTATCTTCATAGCATTGAATATCCACGTCACTACCGCGCACACGGATGACTTCGCCACGCAAATTTAATGACCCCACAAAGACTTCTTCATTCATTTTACATGTCATTTTTTGACCATTGTCACAGAGTAAATCTGCAACAACCAAATTGTCATCCACTTTTAAAATAGTCGCAATACGTTCTTTCAAAATACCCTCCTTCGCCTATAGGTATTCGTGCCGTTTATGTAAGCAATACTGAATCACATAACTTAATAACTCATCGTCATTAAATTGATATAATGGTGCAAGCTCACTGGCTTTGTTTATTTTTTCCTGAATAATTATAGAATCCATCTCTTTCCACGCTAAAATCCCTCGATTCATTGCATTTTGAATGGATTCACATATATTTTTATACTGATTTGAAATATTATTACTAATCAGATTATTGGGCAATACCCCATATGGGGTATGAGATTGCCGAATTTGATACAATGCAGCGTCCAATCCAAGCACCCATTCCACCCATTCTTTTAAAAATACACTCTGACATTGGGTGGCCACCTCAAGGAGTTCGCAATAATAGCGATGCCATAAATTTACTTGTCCACCCGATTCCTGGTCCGTACATTGTCCTAAGGCATTGCGCAACCATTGAGGTTGCTGCATCACATCATTAAAATCATCCATGCTGAGACATTCGATATCACTGGCATCAATTTCCATGGATCGGCGTGTATGGGCTAAAATATCAAAACTATATAGAATTGTACGAATAGGTATATAGATCGCACTATCTTCTTCTTGAATATATTGCATGAGCTGCTTCGGTGATAGCGATATACGCATTTCAGCAGCAGGTGATAGAGGTGGTAATAACGCAAACAGGTATTCATATGCCATGCATACCTCCTATGCGTTTGAATTATCTAATAATTTATGGAAACGTTCTGAAATATACGGTAATAAGGCATTGGTCAGTGAGTTAGAGTCTACCACTAAAGTAGCACCCTCTTTTTCTGATTTAAATTTCAGCCCTGCCACACCTTTTTTCCCAATTATTTCAATATTTTTTGGTAAATTTTCTTTGATTTGTGCAAATAATTCTTTTTCCAACTGAATTTTCATGGATTCAGGCACTTCCACACTCATCTGCTCAGAAGCTGTTTTACCAAGAGCTTGTAAATATTGCAGTGAAATGGATTCAATTAATTGCTTGATAAAACCAATATCTGACATTGCATTGGCTGTTGTTTCTTGAAAAGGTTTTAATGTAATTAATTGCTCTAATTCTGATTTTGCATGCAATAAAAAATCACGCATAGCCAATTGCATTTGACTATGCATGCGTTTATTTTCTTCTTCGATTTGTTGTTTGGCATTTTTAAGGAGTTTTTCAGCCTCTAGTTTTGCATTTTCTATAATTGAATCGGCTTTTTGCTGGGCACCTTCGATGATTTCCTTCTTCTCAGATTCCCCTTTTTCTACACCCTCATAACGAAGTGTTGCAATTAGCTTATTAAGCTCTGCCCCGTCATCCCCCTGCCAATTGTGCTGTATTTTATCTTCCACGATTCCCCCTTTTATTTCATTTGGGCAAAAAACAATGAAAGATTAATACATTAAATTATCTTTAATTACAATAATTTATTTCGACTTCTATATATTTTTCTTCAACTATTTATTACATCATCAATGAGTCATCATCCGCATCTGTTGCCAGTGATGTATCCGATGCCAATGTCGGTGTATAGGCTTTTGATTTGGATGTTGTCACATTTGATGACGCTCCATCCGTGGACATACGGCACTGCCCATCAAATGTCGCACCACGTTCAATGACAATTGAAGGCACCTGTATATCAGCAATCAATCGGCTGTCAGTACGTAGCTCAATCGATTCCTTTGCTTCCACACTTCCTTGCACACTTCCTTCGACGATCATAGTGCTGACTTTAATGGTCCCATTCACTTGTGCCTCATTACCGACAATCAATGTGCCATCAGACACAATATCGCCTCGAAATGCTCCATTAATTTGCACTGTACCATCAAAAGCCAACTTACCTTCCATACTACAACCCTTATCAATCAATCCATTTATACGTCCTTCTTCTCTTGCCATAACCCCTCCTCCTTGTTTTTTTTCTATTTTTTCTGTAATTTCATCTGTTTGACCCAAGTAATTAGCAGTTGTACTTTCTTTTTTATTAAAAAATCCCATAACACACCTTTTTTTATATTATATATATTTAAGATATTATTTTATTGTAAATACGATCCAAGTCCTGCGCTGAATAGTAATCAATGGAAATTTTCCCCTTATCATTGCTATGAGTTATTCCCACTTTAGTGCCTAATTCTACTTTTAGCCGATCTATTAACTCCTGATATTGTTCCGGCACTTGTTGTATCTTCTTAGTGATAGTGCGCTTATTTCCATTACTGGAAAATGAGCCAACCAGACGTTCCACTTCCCGTACAGTTGGCATATCCTTCATTATCTTTTCACGCAGCTTTAACTGATCATGTAGATTGGTCATTGTAACAAGCGCACGTGCATGCCCCGCACTATATCGTCCATTGGCCACATCCTCTTGTATCAAACGAGGTAACTTGAGCAATCGCAAACTATTTGTTATAGCTACCCGCGATTTACCTAATTTTTTTGCCACATCTTCCTGCGTATAGTCAAACTTAGAAATTAGTTCTTGATAGGCCCGTGCTTCTTCCATGGAATTTAAATCTTCCCGTTGAATATTTTCAAGAATAGCTAATGCTAATAATTGTTCATCATTAACTTCTTTAACCACCACAGGTACTTCATTCAACCCCGCTAACTTAGATGCTCGTAAACGACGCTCCCCGGCAATTAATTCATAATGCCCATTTGGTAAACTAGACACAATCAATGGCTGTAATATACCTTGTTCTTTTATTGATTCGGCCAATGCCTCCAATTTATCCGCATTAAATGTAATTCGTGGTTGCATACGATTGGGTGCGATAATATCAATTGGAATCATTTGGCTGCTATTAGTCACAACTGCCTGTTCAGATGATGGCATCACTGTATTTGCAGACTTTATTAATGACCCTAATCCTTGCCCCAATACCTTTTTAAATTTATTTTTACTATCATCAGAGCTATCATATGTTTCAATGGATAAACTATTTTTCATAACATTCCTTTCACGTCCAATCCTAGTTAAGCAGTTTGTGATACAGTTGATTGCTTTACAGCGGTCTTATTTTGAATCAATTCCTTTGCTAGTTCAAAATATGACAATGATCCTTTTGAGCTAATATCATATAGGAGTATTGGTTTGCCATAGCTAGGCGCTTCGCTCAGCCGAACATTTCTTGGAATGACCACATTAAATACAGACTCTCTAAAATGTTTTCGTACTTCATTTTCCACTTGTCGTGATAAATTGTTTCGTGCATCAAACATGGTTAATACTATTCCCCCAATATGAAGTCTGGGATTAATATTTTCTTTAACCAATGTAATGGTTCGTTGTAGGTCAGCAATACCTTCCAATGCATAATACTCGCATTGGACTGGAATTAATACCGAATGCGCAGCTGAAAGCGCATTTAATGTGAGCAATCCCAAAGAAGGTGGACAATCAATTAGTATATAATCAAAATCATCATGCAATTTTTCCAACTTTGCTTTTAAACGTGTTTCACGTGAAACAACGGATACCAATTCCACTTCTGCGCCCACCAATTGAGTATTTGCAGGAACCAATTTCAGATAATTAATTTCCGTAGGTTGCATCACACTTGAAATATCATAATTATCCACCAATGTATGATAAATACTTCCAGTAACCATATGCTTATTTACACCCAAGCCCGTGGTTGTATTTCCCTGCGGATCTAAATCGATCAAAAGAGTTCTCTTTTCAGCTGCAGCCAGAGCAGCAGCTAAATTTATGGATGTGGTTGTCTTACCCACCCCTCCCTTTTGATTACAAATTGCAATTATATTTGCCATGCGTCAGCTATAGTAATGCCTCTATAAAAACACAAGCTTTTTTTAAATATATTTACCAATGTTTCACGTGAAACATCGACATATTGGTTAGAGTACCCAGATCAATAACGACCAACAAATCATACACATGCACTAATTGGAAGGACGTGATGCGTCCAATGATTAGTTACATATTTTATGTATACATTTTCATTACTAACTTCATTAAAAAAAACAGCGTCATCCATAGGGCAAACTGAAATCTGGGTTTTGCTTACACCCTCAATAGCTGAATTGCTTTGCTAACCTAAAGACTCTCTCGCTAGCGACACGATATTGTTAAACACCCATAGAATAGATACGTTTAAATTTGTAAACACACTTTAGGACGCATACTGCCCCTCAAATGACATCCCTAGTAAAATAGGTATATCCAACAAGATACTATTATGAGCGAGACAGAGGAGTATGGCGGTGTCAATGACCGATGTTTCACGTGAAACATCGATATGATTATAGTTTTTATATTATTTTTTAGAGATTAAATGAAATTGAAGCAAGGAACGATGCTCCCCAGACAATAAGGTATAATCACTCACTTGATCCAAGGACCAGCATTGCTTATCATAAGGCCTTTCGATTAATTCCACCGACCAATTGGGACCTTTCCAAGCAATGACCTGACCACACATTGTATCTATATAATGATATGCAATAGTTAAAAAATCATCCAATTGCCATGTCGCACGTGAAACAAGAGTATCAGCCAAACCAATCTGCTTTTGACATTCACTGGACTCCGCTCGCGCCCATATACAGTGAACGTTTTTTAAATTCAATGATGCAATTGTATGATTGCAAAAAGATATACGTTTTTGTCTGGAATCAATCAATGTAAAGCGTATATCAGGACATACAATGGCCAATGCCAAACCAGGAATTCCAGCACCACATCCCAAATCAACAATATGTTGCGAAGAAGCCAGTAAAGGGCATGCTTGCCACGCATCAAAAACATGCTTATCAATAAATTGCTGATAGTTCGCAATATGCATTAAGTTTATCTTTTTATGCCACTTTACAAACAAATCATAATATTTTTTAACAAGCTCAGTATTATCATCCAGCAGATGGCTAAAATTCATATTGACCTTAAATGAGATAAAGGCGATATAATCGCCTTTATCCAATAAAATATTTATAATATTATTTCATCCTTTGATCCCGCTAAAACCAGTGCCCTTCAACTCCGTTTGATCAATCGAGATAAGGTATATCCATTATTATATGTCCATTGCTGAGTCACACTCATAACCGTATTAACCAAAATATATACTACCAAACCCACAGGTAAAAATAACATTAACACAGTAAACATAACTGGCATCATCATCATCATTTTCTTTTGAGCAGGATCTGCACTTGCAGATGGCATTAGCATTTGCTGAGCAACCATAAATATACCTAAAAGTATAGGCGTTATATAGTATGGATCTGGCGCAGATAAATCCTGATAAATCCAGAAAAATGGCGCATGATATAACTCAATGGAATTCCAAAGAACCTTATAAAGCGCAATATAAATTGGAAATTGAAGCAACATCGGCAAACAACCACCCAGCGGGTTCGCACCATGTCGTTTAAATAATGCCATAGTTTCCTGATTAATACGCTGCTTATCATTTGCATACTTTTCTTTCATTGCCTTTAATTCTGGCTGCAATGCGCTCATCGCCTTCATTGATTTTAATGATTTTGCATTGATAGGATGAAGCAATAATTTGACAAATACTGTTAACAAAATAATTGCTACACCGTAATTTTGAATTAAACCATAAAAAAACTGTAATAAATATAAAATTGGAACCGCAATAACAGTAAACCAACCATAGTCAATCGCATCCTCCAAATGAACATTCGCAGTTTTTAACATACTGATATCCTTTGGACCTGCATATGCAAGAAATTTTGACGTTGTCGTTGTATGACTTGGAAATGCAACACTTGACAAAGAAAGCCCAGACCACACATCAGATCCTGATTGATTTTGTGCTGTATTTAATCGACCATATCGTGCTGAAATGTCTGAACTAATTTGACGTGGGATAATGACATTGATGAAATAACGACTTTCCAACCCAGACCATGCAATATGCCCTGTTTGGAATGTAGATAAAGGCAGTTTTTTGACAGATGCATCGCGTTCTGCTTCATTATTTAAATAATAAATAGGTGTCATACTATCCAAGGGAGCTTGCTTAAACATACCCATTAAACCCGTTGGCTTGCCTAAAAAACTTGCACCCCACATTAATGTAGGCTGTCCTGTTAATGAACGATCCGTTAAATTTGTCACCTCAACATCAATTGACGCCATATATGTATTGGGATGCAAAGAAATATGTTTAATGATCTCAACTTCTTTAGATTGCCAACGCAAACGAATATCTCGCTTATCCGCAGAAATAATTTCATAACGCGGCGTTTTTGGAAAATAAAAGTTGGCATTCTCAAAAGTCAATGTCAGTGCAGGCATGGTCTGTATATCATGCATTGCCAGATCAGTGGGCGGACTGGTTAGATCAGTCGTACTATTGTATTTCTGTAATTTCCAATGAGTTACCACCCCACCATCATTGCTAACAGTCACCGCAAGCAATGGTGTTTCCATTGTCCATGTCTTTACAGGAATAGTGGATGCCTTAGAATCAACTGGCTCCTTTTTTGTGCTTGGCAAATGCAGTGATGTTGAATGGTCACTACTTGACTCATTAGCAGTAACCGCCTGCTGACTTGTGTTTGTAGGGGATATTGATGGTGCAGAATCAGTTTTTGGTTTGAAAAAAATATTCCACCCTGCAAATATTGCAACTGATAGCACAATTGCAATTAATGTGCGATTTCCTTCTGTCATGATCTCCTCTTTTCCTTAGTATTCGAAAAATCAATGCCCCCAGGATGCCAGGGACCGCATTTACACACACGGATAAGACTAAAATAAAATGCCTGAAAAAATGAATGCGACTGAAACATTAATTTTGCATATTCCGAACATGTGGGATAAAAACGGCAATGCGCTCCCAATGCAAAAAAAATGGGGGACACAAATCGTTGATATAATGTAATTAAAATAATTATAAAACAACTCATAATGACCCGGTTGTATTCAAATATTGGTTTAATCTTTTCAAAGCCATCCAAAAATTATTGCGAATTGCCTGATTCGTGCATTTACCAGAGCGAGGCGCAAAAATGACTACAATGTCACCCATTGGAAAATCTGCGCGATGACAACGAAAAAGCTCACGAATAACTCGTTTTAAGCGATTTCTATCCACCGCTCGTCCCACACTGCGCATACTAATTAAACCGAGTCGTGATGTGCTACCTGATAAAAAAGCAAGGGTCAAGTGATTGGCGCGAAACCGCTGCCCATGTCGCTTGACCCTTAAAAAATCAACAGCGCGTGACATACGCGCTGTTTTTAAAAAACTATGATTATCTACTACATCCGATATTAACACTCACTGCTAGCGGATAATTTAACACGACCCTTTGCGCGGCGACGATTAATCAGCTTACGGCCAGATTTTGTCTTCATGCGAGATAAAAAACCAAACTTATTACGACGTTTACGATTACTGGGTTGATATGTACGTTTCATAAAATGACCTCTTCTTTACTGATTTAAATATTTAACTAAAAAAAAGACAGCATAAGCCGCCAATATGCGAATATTAGTTTACGATTAAAACCACAAAAAAGTACGACAGTCAAGAGTTTAATCAGGGCAAACGCATTAAAGTTATATAAAAATGAGTATTATGAGATTACTTATTGCTGGAACTCTTGAAAAACATCCATCTACTGTATTTCATGAGCATAATACCGAAATTCTCATATAACTGGCCTCAAAATAGCAATTTACAAGAGTGTTCAAAATACCTAGATTGCTTGGGCTTCTATCGAATTACTAAAGATTTTAGGCATAAACAGCGACTTTAGCCTTAGCAGCCGTATAAATATTATGACAACTGGAATGCTTATATTAGCAAATGCCCACGTTATCATAGCGCTTGGCAGTGATTACATTATTTAAAAAAAACCCTCAAAACGCCCATTGTGAGATTAGACAATCATATATCAAAAATAATTATACTCCATGTTGCTTTCCACTTGTTTTAAAGCAATTTTCAAAATAAGTAATCACCTACTTCATTAATAAGTTAATAGTATTGAAAAACAACCATTCATGGGATTCTCAAAAAAATATAGGAAAACCGTGCAATCGCAAATAAAGCATGCATTAAGATTTACTGCTGGACGTTTTTTTAGATAGTCCAAATATAAAAATTATCAACAGAGTTATCCACACTTGTGGATAACTAAAAAATACATATGACCGATATATTAGAACAATTAAAATCACGAATTCATAGTAAAATCAGTGAGTTAAACTTTACCACGTGGTTTAAGCCTATTAAAAATGCAGTGATCAAAGACAATACATTTTGTCTGATCGTCCCCAATAAATTCGTGTCCGATTGGATTATAGACTATTATGCGGACATGATTCATCATGAACTCTATGCAATGACTCAAATAGAATATCGGCTTACATTTGAAGTGGATGAACAAAGTGAACAAGAGGAAAAAAAAACTATTCACAGTCCCATCATTCAAATCCCAGATACACCCACAGTTATCAATCAATCCATTGAACAACTGAATTCAAAATTTAGCTTTGATCGATTTGTGGTAGGTAGTTCCAATCAGTTTGCCCATGCAGCTTGCAAAGCCGTGGCAGATTTACCGGGCGGCCATTATAACCCGCTATTTATTTATGGCGGTGTCGGTCTCGGTAAAACGCATTTATTGCATGCAATTGGACTGCAAGCCGGCCACAATCGTCCCCAATCACGATTAATATATATGAGTGCTGAGCGCTTTATGAATGAGCTTATCAACTCATTGCGATATGAAAAAATGCATGAATTTCGGGCCAAATTTCGTGAGAACTGCGATATACTATTAATTGATGATGTTCAATTTATCGGCGGTAAAGAGCGCACTCAAGAAGAATTCTTTCACACATTTAATGCCTTACATGAATCGCAAAAACAAATTGTTGTTACTAGCGATAAATTACCTCGTGAAATTCCTGGTCTAGAAGAGCGTTTACGATCCCGATTTGAATGGGGTTTAATTGCTGACATTCAAGCACCTGACTTGGAAACACGCATTGCTATCTTAAAGAAGAAAGCCGATGCAGCTAATATTCACTGTGGCGAAGATGTATTTATGTTTTTAGCAAGCTCAATTGTTACCAATGTCCGCGAATTGGAAGGATCACTAATTCGGATCAATGCATTTGCATCCCTTACTGGAACAACAATTAATATTGATTTAGCCAGAGATGTTCTTGGTAGCATCATCGATCAAGCCAAAAAAATATGCACTATTGAAAGCATTCAAAAAACAGTGGCTCATTATTATAATGTTACTGTTGCGGATTTAAAATCACCTAAACGAACAAAAGGACTTGCTCACCCACGTCAGATTGCCATGTACTTGTCTAAAAAAATAGTCAAAAGTTCATTTCCTGATATTGGAAATAAATTTGGCGGCAAAGATCACACCACAGTTATTTATGCATGTCGAAAAATAGAAAAAGAAATGAATGATAATATTACATTGAAAAATGATATAGCCATTCTTGAAAAACAATTACTTCAATAAATAAAGAATACCATAACACGCTTTCACGTAACACTACAGAAGTACACGTTTTCATTTTTATAGATACAATCAAGCTTGTGAATAACATTGTGGATAGATGTGAATAACATTGTGTAAAAATAAGAGTTGCCTGTTGACAGATTTACACCATATGGATAATTCTACATTTGCTGTGAGTAAGTAGTCATTTATACAGTATTCATTCACATACTTATCCAATGTAAACTAACTTATATTCTAAATAGTTAACAGACTTATTCACTAATTCACAGGTACTATTACTACTACTAATAAATATTTATAAATAAAAATTAATAGGAGCATTTATGGAAATAAAAATACATCGAAATGAATTATATAAAGCAGTCAATCTAGCAAATGGTGTTGCAGAATCAAAAACAACCATGCCAATATTAAGCAATGTAATTATAGACGCAACAGACAAGACCATAAGACTAACCGCTTCTAATTCAGAAGTATGGATTGTATGTAGCTATCAAGCGGATGTGATTAGCAATGGACGCATTGCAATCAATGCACGTAATTTACATGATATTGTTAAGGAGTTTTCAAGTGATGTGATACATATGGAAACTATCAGTGATAGCCAATTGGATATCAAGTGTGGTAACAGTCAGTTTAAAATTAATGTACTGCCCACTGATGAATATCCAGATATTCCAGATAGTAAAATTTCAGATACAAGCATTTCTGTAAGCAGTGCAGTGATCAATGAAATGATTGCCAAAACATCGTTTTCCATGTCCACGGATGATGCACGAATTACATTGAATGGCGTGTTCATTGAGAATGCAATTACTGAAACAGGCAATCCTTGTATTCGATTCGTGGCAACCGATAGTCATCGATTATCCATTGTTGAACGAAATGTCGCATCAAAATGGGATATGAAAACAGGAATGATCGTTCCGCGTAAAGGTGTGAGTGAATTAAAACGGCTTGCAGATATAAGCGATTCAGATATTACCATTCAGTTTTCGGAAAAATTTTTGCTTCTTAATAAGGACAATATTGAAATGGCAGTGCAGTTGATTGAAGGCAATTATCCACCCTATGAACGTGTTATTCCAAAAAACTGTAATACCTCGATTCCAATTGATCGCAAGAAATTAGTCCAATCGTTAAAGCGCATGATGATTCTAACAACGGATCGCACATTAAGTGTTAAATTTTCATTTTCGCCGAATAATTTAGATATGTTCACCAATAATCCCAAGATGGGAGAAGCTGAGGAAAATATTGGTATTACATACAAAAGCGAATCCTTTGATGTTGGATTTAATGGAAAATACCTATTGGATGCATTGGCTGCGATATCCGACGATGAAGTCATACTTGAACTCGGGAATGAAACCACGCCATGCATTGTACGCAGCCAATCCGATCCGCTATTTACGCATGTGATTATGCCAATGCGATTACTCAAATCACAAAGCGTCTAATCGCAATCAATGCATATTCAGTCGCTATCCTTATTGCATTATCGAAATATCATTGGCCATACATTGTCCTTTGAATCAAAGTTCAATGTATTGATTGGCCGCAATGCGCAAGGAAAAACAAATATTGCAGAATCAATTTATATGCTATCGCATGGGCGATCATTTCGAAGTAAGGAATTTCGTGATCTAATTGCATGGACAAATGATCATGCGCAAATAGATGCACATATTAGTCATGAATTGGGCGATGATCATCTTCGTATGACGCTGAATCAGGAAAAAAAGATTTTTTTTCGAAATCAAAAAAAAGCACGTGCAACCCCTTCCAAATGCTGCGTCATACTTTTTTCTCCAGAAGAAATTTTTTTAATCCGTAATTCACCATCTGCACGGCGAAAATATATTGATCGGCTAATTGGCATTGTATCCACAACATATAAATCTGTATTGCACAAATATGAGACGGTCGTTACACAACGAAATAAATTGCTTCAATCGGCAGACTTATCCATACAGCACATTCATCAGCAACTCATTCCATGGAATGAGCAATTGGCTGTATTGGGTGCAAAGGTGATTTCAGCACGGCATTATTGGTTAAATCAGCTAAATGAATTGATTCCCAAGTGCTATTATGCAATTGCACCGAACGATGAATTGTCGACATTTCAATATAAGCCAAATTGTGGCGCCATGCATTTGGAAAAAAATGAATCTATGCTTGCAAATATACTCCATGAACAGCTTCATATGCGGCAAAAAGACGAATATATGCGCCGTATTACGCTAATTGGACCACAGCGCGATGATATTGATGCATGCATTGGAACAAAAAGTATTAAACAATTTGGCTCTCAAGGTCAGCATCGAACATTTATTTTAGCACTGAAGATGGCAGAAATTTCATTTCTACAACATCATTTAAATCATCTTCCTATTCTCATTTTAGATGATGTGGCAAGTGAGTTGGATCAAACGCGCAATGCATTTTTATTCCAGTATATCAGTGACTTAAACGGACAAGTATTTATTACGACAACAAATGAAACTGATATTCACTACTTGCCAACAGCTCATTCTCAGCTATTTGATATTTGCGATGGTCAAATCAAATCCCGCTAACAATTGATATAAACTGATTTAAAGCGCTATTACTGATTTATTTCTCCTTTACTCTATAGGCGGCGTATGATAATAAAGCCGATCTTAATTTAAGTATTATACTACTATTTGCTATTCAAAGGAATTATTATGACCAATAAAAATACAGTATTAAAGGAAGGGCATTCCTATGATGCCTCAAAAATAAAAGTGCTGGAGGGGTTGGATGCTGTTCGCATGCGGCCTGCCATGTATATTGGCTCAACCAATATCAATGGTGTGCATCAATTGGTGTATGAAGTGGTGGATAATTCTGTGGATGAAGCGTTGGCTGGGTTTTGTACGCAGGTGGATGTGACCATTCACATGGATGGTTCAATTACAGTTGAGGATAATGGACGCGGTATTCCTGTGGACATTCATGAAACAGAAGGAATTTCTGCTGCAGAGGTGGTATTAACAAAGCTTCATGCGGGTGGTAAATTTGAAAATTCTGCATATAAAGTATCGGGTGGACTTCATGGTGTGGGTGTTTCCTGCGTTAATGCACTGTCCGAACATTTGAAATTAGAAATTCGAAAAGATGGCAATGTATATACGCAGCATTACATGCGCGGCAATCCCAAAGGACCATTAAAAGTTACAGGGACAAGCAAGAAAACAGGAACTAAGGTCACGTGGTTAGCAGATAGCCAAATTTTTGAAACTATTCAACCGTCATTTGATGTATTATCCAAGCGCTTGCGCGAGTTGTCCTTTTTAAATAATTAAAAATTACAATTACAGATGAACGGGATGAGAAAGAAAAAAATCACGAGTTTAAGTATGATGGTGGGATAAAAAGTTTTGTAGAATATTTAAATAAAAATAAGGATCCATTGCACAAGGAAGTGGTGTATTTTGAAACGGAAAAAGATGATGCGATTGTCGAAGTGGCAATGCAGTGGAATCAAGGGTATAAGGAAAACTTATTTTCGTTTGCAAATAATATTAATACGCGCGATGGCGGAACACATCTGTCCGGTCTTAAATCCGCATTAACACGAACAGTCAATGCCTATGCAACGAAAAATGAAAAACTAAAGAAATTGAAAAAAGCTCCGGAAGGCGATGATGTTCGTGAAGGCTTGACTGCAGTGATTTCAGTTAAAATTGCAAATCCTCAATTTGAAGGGCAAACCAAGGGTAAGTTGGGAAACTCTGAAGTAGAAGGGATTGTCAAGCAAGCGGTGAACGATAAGCTCAGCGAGTTTTTTGAATGCAATGGCCGTATTGCCAATAAAATTATTTCAAAATCAGTCGAAGCAGCGCGTGCCAAAGAAGCTGCCAGGCAAGCTAGGAATTTAGTACGACGTAAAAATGCTCTGGAAACAGGGACCTTACCTGGAAAATTGGCGGATTGTCAGGAGCGCGATGCAGCAATGTCTGAATTGTATATCGTTGAGGGAGATAGTGCTGGTGGGTCAGCCAAGCAAGGCCGCAATAGGCGCTTTCAAGCGATTTTGCCATTAAAAGGTAAAATTTTAAATGTAGAAAAAGCACGTTTTGATAAAATGTTAACATCTGATGAAATTCGAACAGTGATTACTGCTCTTGGCACTGGCATTGGTGATATGGATTTTAATGTGGATAAAATTCGCTATCACCGTATTATTTTATTGGCAGATGCTGATGTGGATGGTGCACATATTCGGACATTATTATTGACGTTTTTTTATCGGCAAATGCCACAAATTATTGAAAAAGGATATTTGTATATTGGGCAACCACCGCTATATCGAGCGAAAAAAGGAAAGAAAATTAGATATTTAAAGGATGATCGCGCATTGCAGAACTATTTACTGGAAATAGGTACGGATGGTTTAAAACTTGAATCCAATGTTCGAGATAAAACATTATCTGGCAAATCATTGCAAAAAATCGTCCAACAATTGGTTCATTATGATAATACACTTAATTTACTTAAATTTCGATTTGATCCACGAATTATTGATGCAGTGATTCACAGCCGTATGTCAGCTAAAACTTTGGGCAGTACAGCAAAGCAGATTGATTCTATGTTGGATAGCATGGGAGCCTATCTCAATGATTACTATTCAGGTATGGCTGATTTTCAAGTCAATATAGAGGACGATACTGAGCATAATTCGCAATGTATAATATATAAGAGCGTGTTCAACGGATTTAAGCGCACAACACGTATTAATACTGATTTTTTTGAAACACCCGAATATCTTGAATTGCAAAAAATACACGATCAATTCTCACAAATTGGCGACGGTCCATATCAGGTAATGACGGATACAGAAACTCAGACAATCAATCACTTATTTGATGTGCGTGAGTTCATATTTAAGCGGGCCAAAAAAGGGCAAGATATTCAACGCTATAAAGGGTTGGGTGAAATGAACCCGGATCAATTATGGGATACCACATTAAATCCAGAGTCGCGGACATTATTGCAAGTTCATGTGGATGATGCTGTGGAAGCGGATAATATATTTACTATTCTTATGGGGGATCAGGTAGAACCCCGCCGCGCCTTTATTGAAAAAAATGCCCTATCCGTGAAGAATTTGGATATTTAAATTTTATGGAACTACTCTTAAAATGGTATTGTAATCTTTTGTATTTGTATTGACTGCATATATTGGAAGCCTGACAAATCAAGTATGTACGGCAATCGTAGGGGGGTTTAAGATTAGTCACAAGTTTAAACGTATCAGTTTTATAGGTGTTTAACAAAACTGTGTTATTGCGAAATGGCCTTTAGACCAGCGAAGTGGGTCCAGACATTAGTCCCTTAATAAACAATGATAATACCTACCAATCATGGGACTGTTGAGAAATAGGTATTTTAGGGGCTGTTCAAAAATGCCCAGATTCTAGGCGGACAGCGACTATTATATTTTCACTGTCGGTAATGCATAAGCGCTTGATCAACTTGGCTGACGTTGCACCCAAGTTGTCATATCGCTAAACAGCAAATTCAATGAAGGCGCATACATACGAGTATGTAACTGAATTGAATTTGGCTTTCCAACGACGAAGATGGGCGTTTTGAGGGCAGCCCCATCATCTGGAATACTAAATTTTTCTTTCAAACTATTATACACGTATTTGTACAACTCTGCACTGCTCACGCCTAATATAATTACTCATAATAAATCTTCGTCATCACCAATGGCGCATATGCATGATTTGCTAATCATTATACTTCTTTTAGAGGTTTGGTCAGTCTGCTTTGCTTCAGGCCTGTTCGTCATCGCGAGAGACCCGATGGGCATCGTGGCGATTCAGACTGGATCGCTTCATCACTTCGTTTTTCGCAGGTGATGCAGTATCAAATGTGAAATTTGCAGGATGAAAGTTTTCTACCCTGCAAATATCTTATTTATAGGACTTAGCGTAAATTGCTATACCGGTCATTTTGCAGAATCCCGCCAAATATCACATAATGTAATGGTGCTTTTAAGCGATACAAGCATGGCATCAATACTTACCCATTCGATCAAGCTATGGATATTGTAATATCCAGCGGATAAATTGGTGGATAATAGTCCATGATCGCATAGGTGACAGCAATCATTACCGCCGCGCAATGACATTTCATGAACATCGATATTATTTTGAACAAAGGCTTTCTTGGCAAAATCCACAATGCGTTTATCCTGCGCTAATTTATTTCCATAATTTAAATAGGTTTCTGAAATGTCGATATTAATATGTGAACCAGGAAAAGCCTCACATACGGTATTTGAAATATCATCCAACATATTTTTTTGACGGTCAATATCATGCAAATCAAATGCGCGAAGAAATACATGCGCTGAGGCCGAGCCAACACTGCCATCAATTTTTTGAATCCACCAAGCAGGATCACGGTCTTGCGCATATTGCGGCCACATGGCATCATCCATTTTCGATATAAATTGCGATAAAACCTGGGATGCGTTAATATACGTGCCTTTGCCGTATCCTGGATATACACTATTTCCGGTTACAGTGATTGTACCGGAAAAGCCATTGAAGCTCTCTACATCCAACTCACCCATGCCTGTGCCATCGATAGTATAGGCAATATCTGCATTAAATTTTTTGATGTCAAACCGGTTCGTACCAATGCCAATCTCTTCATCGGGGATAATGCCGATGCGAATGCTGCCGTGCAAATGATCGGGATTATCCCGGTAATATGTGGCAAGGGCAATAATAATGGAGAGCCCCGCTTTATCATCACCACCAAGAAGTGTGGTACCATCGCTTGTGACAAGGGTATGTCCAATGGAGTGGGCAAGTTCAGGAGCAGTTGTTTTATTTAATGTGAGATTCGGGTTATTGGGATATGAAATATCCGATCCATCGTAGTTTTCAATTACTTGCGGCATTACATTTTTGCCGCTTTCCTCAGTGGCTGTATCCAAATGCGCCAAAAAACCAAGAACAGGTGGCTCTATCGCATCCGCAGGTAAGTTGCTGGGAATTGTGGCATAGATAAATCCTGTATCAGTGAGTTCAATATCCGTAATACCCGCTTGCCTTAAATCATCAACAATTATGCGCGCCAAATCCATTTGCCCAGGTGTGCTGGGTTCAGACATACTGTCCATATTGGATTGTGTGTTCACTTTTACATAGTTTAGTAGTTTTTTAAGCAATAGATCTTTCATAAGGTTCTCCATTTTTATTTGCGTATGAATAGGGTTACGCTTGTTTTTTATCAATCTATTGCTTACATGAATGAGAACGATTGGCTTGTCAAGAAAGGTGTCTTTATGCAATTAGGAATTACATCCTTAATCAAATCACAATTATCCAGTCTAAGTAATCAGCGCGCTGGATTGCTCATTCATGATGCGAGTGTGGATGAGAAAAATAGACCGACTTTGGACTTACTACATGAAAAAATTGGCGATCAAATTACCGCAATATTTGGGCCAGAGCATGGAATAACAGGTGTTGCCCAGGACATGGAAACTGTAAACCATTCGCAGCATCCGGATTTAGGTATTCCCATATTTAGCTTATACGGGGAATCATTGGATACATTACAACCCACCAAGGAAATGATCGACCTCATTGATGTAATGATTGTGGACTTACAGGATATTGGTTCCAGATATTACACCTATGTATGGACTGCGTGCATGTGTTTAACTGTTTTGGCTAAATATAATAAACAGATGATTGTGTGCGATCGGCCCAATCCTATTAATGGCTGTATTCAAGAAGGCTGCGGTATTGATGCAGGTTTTGAATCATTTGTGGGATATTATTCCATTCCCAATCGCCATGGGCTAACGATTGCTGAAATACTGTCGTACTATGCGGCAATGCATAATCTATCCCATGCACTTACCGTGATTCCCATGCATGGATGGACGCGCGATATGGACTATTCGGATACTGGGCTCACTTGGCGAAATCCGTCGCCCAATATGCGATCATTGAACGCTGCCTATGTATACCCTGGCATGTGTTTGCTGGAAGCCACCAATATGTCCGAAGGCAGAGGCACGGACCATCCGTTTATAAAGATCGGCGCACCCTATGTGAATAGCCAGGAGTTCATCGATGCATTGCAGGCATGGACTATTCCTGGTATTGAATTTCAAGCAATTTCGTTTACGCCTTGTTTTCAAAAATGGGAAGGTCACCAGTGCCACGGCATAGCATTTAATGTGACGGATGCTCGGACATTGCCTAGCTATAAATTGGGCCTCATATTAGTTTATGAATTGCATCGATTGTATCAGCATAAGGGGTTTTCATGGCGCGATCAGCCCTATGAGTTTATTCAAGATATTCCAGCCATTGATTTACTTACAGGGTCAGAGAGGTTTCGAGATAATATCAATCATATGACTGCCGCTCATTTGGATTCACTTATGCAACCAAGTCACCCATATTTATCAAAGATCGCTTCCCATCATTTTTATTTGTAATTAATGAAACTGACTTTCTAAATGCCCCTCTTCGATATTGGAGAGCCAAATCCAATTCATCAGTATACTCGTAATGTTCATATAACCATGATCTTTATGGAATTTTCTATTTAGCGAGATGACAGCATAATGAGTGCGGATGTAATCATTACATTGATCAAGCGGCTATGCATTTTACTGCAGTGAAACTATGATAGTTGCGGTTTTTCTTGAAATCCAAAATATGTTTGACCATCATCATAAATTATCCATTTCCAAGGGCAGCTTCTTATATGCACAAACAGTCATTTTCTTAGCAACTTTTCTGACAATCAACCGATAAACCAATTAGATTAGACAACAATGAGGTGTAGGCAATGGTTGATATTCAAGAAAAGACACGCGTGTACCGTGTTGATGCAGAGGGGGCATATAATACAATAAACGATTCATTGCTTTTCTCTCAGGGTAGTAAATCCGCTAAAGCAGATGCATTTACAGCTACAGGCATTGCAGAAAAAATGAAAGAATTGGGATTGATTTCCAATATCTCAAAAACAGCTATAAAATTAAACACTATATTTAGAAATGCGGCACCGCACATTTTTTGTAAGCCAGCAGCGCTGGGTACAGAGACATGCAATATGCCCTTGCATAAGGTGGGTACAATTGAGTTTCAAATTTATTTGGATAGTGTTCAGAATCACTTCCTAAACAACGATGATATTTGGCATGTACCAACACTAGCTAAAGCAGAGGCATTGCGATATATTGCTACAAAAACTCCTGATTATGCATTATGGAAAAAACAATCTCAATTATTAAAAAAAATAGACTGGCATCCATTCACGCAGTCCGATGTTCAACAGATATGGATTAATTTAGGTGCAATTCCAAATACAGACGTGCATCCATTTTGGGATATTTTATGCGCATCAAATGGACTACGACAAATAAATAAACAAATCTTTCAAAAAGTAGCCATTACAGCGCTTACACATCATTATAAGCAAATACCTCTAAGCTATATGCATTCATTATTATTGAGTCAATTTATTGAAAAAAAATCTTCTTTGGAAAAATGGCTGTTCACCGATACGAATGTGGATGAGTCCAGTAAAGCCTTGGATCATTTTTTTACACAATGCAAAAACCAAGGAAAATATAAGATATATCTGGAATTACTTGCACTGGGCATTGAACGAGGACATCCACAGGCCTTGACAGAGTTAAGTCGCATTGTTTTTAATCCATCAAATGATTATTTAATGTTACTTCATAAAAATGGGCATAGTTTAGGGCGTATCTTTACTCAATTACTATATTCTCATAAAACGGGTGATATTCATCCATCATTTATGGAAAACTATCGGATTATCAAAGAAACGTTTAAGAAAAAACTTCCCCAATTATATCGGCAAAATAATGTTCATTCAGGCATTATATTATCACAATTAATGGACGGGCATATGGATGCATTTTGTCAATTTGAAAACGCATATGCCGAATGCTTAAAAAAAAGTGATCCACCCAAAAAATATAAACCATTAACATTTGTTAATATGCGTATGGCAGCTGTTGAAACAGAGGGTGATCAATTTGAAAAACAATTGCAGCGCATTGCACGGGTGGATCCAAATGCATTCCAGCATTCGATAGCATGGTCCTTGGATGCGTCATTGCGGCAATTAATGTATTTGGTCAATTCAACAGATAAAAAAACAGCGGCACTCACTGTATTAGTGGATTTATTTTCATGTAACCGCGAAAAAGCATGCTTAGAATTTATGGCTAAGGAGGATATAGATAAGGGAGAGGTCGGTATACTCTCACCCAAATGTAATGCCAGCAATATTTGTGATTCTCACACGTCTCAAGTTGCAGACTATGTGACTGATTTTTTTAGCAATGGATTGAATGTGGGAGCATTAACGGATTATTATTCAATGCAAAAGAAAAGGACATATGTTTTTGATAATATTATTGATGCGCATTTGAAGTTTTTTAAATCCAAAGAAAAAAATGACCCTCTAGCAAATACATTTGAACTCATTGCCAATTTATCAAAATCAGTTGTTGGAAATCACTATATTCATATAATAAAAAAAATGGCGCTGTCGCATAGTTATCAACCGCTTAATCCTGCAGAAGTACTGCGAGATATTATTGTCGATGATTTGCCTGCCAGTCAGCATGCATGGATTTATCTAAAGGAATTAGCGCAAAGTACGCATGACAATGTGGTTAATCGACATCCGATATATATCGACCATATATTTGATATTGCTGTGCAGGCCAATGAATTAACAGTTACTGCAATTGAATATTTGCTTAAATACAATAAAATACATGAGGGGGAATTAGTAGATAATTTGATTGCTATGGATGTGGATGCTCTAGCCTCATTTATTGTACCGTATAGGGCGCAAGGAATACATGTGCATTTACCGGATAGTAGTGATGCCAATGTCCAAACTAAATTGGATTATATTAGCGAGCTTCATTATTTAGGGGTGCCTGCAGATCAAATTGCTCTCATGCGGCAGAATGTTCATGATGTGCAACTGAATCGATCAACAGTATCCGCCCAATCAAAAAACGCACTGATTCAACTGCTTGCACTTGCCAAGCTAGGAAATACCCATGCCATGGATGTTATTGTATCGCGTTTTGAAAAAGGCGATATAGAAATGATTGGCCCAATTAAAGAACTCTTGATAAATACGGATACTAAATTTGATAAGGGTAAAATTGTTCATGCCTTGGAAGTGCATACATTATCCGAGTTTACGCATTCAATGCTTAACCGAAAATCATTTGGCCTATTAAAATACGCTGCCAAGAAAAATATCCCTGGAGCATGGGATGCTTTGGGTAGTAATGTATCAGTACATTATGATAGTGAAAATGCGTGGACCACGCGCAGTCACCAATCTGCCAAATTACTATTGAATCTGGGGAAACCCATGGATAGTGAGGAGCACATACAATCCATAGTAGGTTTAGATAATTATTTAACCCATCAAATTGATTTGCCAGATTATGTGGACGATGAATTGGATCCTGCATTTCGAAAGTTGCTTGAATATGAGCACTCTTTAGAGCTAGAGGGGCTTACTCAGCGCATTGCAGCATTTGATTTGGAAATCGATCGTATGGAAAAACGAGCAGCTAAAGACGCTGCAATTGAACAGGGGAATGATAATAGTGAGCCACAACATACGATTATTGGCCAGGATCCAACAGATAGTAGTACTGCATTTTCAGGCAATGATCACTTGCCTAACACCTACAACGAACAGGATCACCAAGGTATTCATGTATACACAGGGAGATCTTATAGCAGTGCAATGGGTAGTTATATGTCGCCTACAGATACAGATTCTATAGACGGTAGTCCTGCGATTGAATCGGCCATGGTATTTCACGCGACTGCGCGAATGGCGCTGGATATGAGTTTTGTGGCCATTACAACTCTTCATCTATCAGATGCGGATAAAAAAGAGGAAATAAATATATTGATCAATGCGGCAACACATGCGCCTATAGGTGTGTGCGATCAAGCTTTGCACTATATTGTGGATATTATTTGGATGATAGATGGTATATCCCGATCAGTGCAGAAATATGCATTGCAAGAGTTGATTCAATTGTCCGAGGACAGTGCGTATGCAAATATGATCCTGAATCAATTGTATGACGATGCCAATCGAGTTGAGCCATCCGATGATTGGAGTGAGCAAATTATCAATATGATCGATGGTGAGTCCATATAATTCATTAATTTTTAGAATCCTCTGTTATCACATAAAAAAAAGAGTATAAGCATAACTCCTAAGTAAGTTGTAGACAATATGGGACTGTTGAAAAATAGCAATTTTGGGGGTTGTTCAAAAATGTTCAGATTCAAGGCAGACAGCAAATTCAATGAGGGCGCATACATAAGAGTATGTAACCGATTTGGATTTGCTGGACAACGCCGAAGATGGGCGTTTTTCAACAGCCCCAATATGAGCTATGTTTCGCATAGGCGAGGATGCAAGTGGTGATGCGTATTTTCGCGACTTGATTATGACCATGACGTGTACGCAGGATGAGTCGGATCAGGAGAGTTTTGGTATTGATGCCACGGAGAATAAATTGATCGTTAAAAAATACGATGCATCCAGTTCATAATAATTTAGTTGAAATACATATGATAAGGGGCACAAGCAATTAGTTCGCATTTTTCAATACTCCCCTTATCGAACCTATATGGTTGATGCGATATCATTATAAGTATAACTGCTTGATATAAATAGGTTATTGTTGACCAATGGTTCGGTAGGTTCGGTAGTGGGAGAGGTATGGTTTGCAGTTTTTTTTAAAATCGTGATATACTATTATCGAATCATGAATGAGGTTCAGTATGGTACATTTGAAATAATTGTTTATATATTAAAGCATTATAATATACCAGTGGTTCGGAAAGGTTCGATATTTTATGGAAATACCGTGTATTAAGAGTAAAATTAAAAATCTTCAAAAAAAATATGGTCGTCTGATTCATATTTCAAATAAAGAATGGTATTCACTATTTAAAGATGAAATACGCAATTCCATTGCTATAGAAGGTATTTTTACTAATCGAACCGACCTTATGGATGTGCTTGAAAAAAATAAACGATCAGACAAGCAAAAAACTGCCGCCATTTTAGGATATTTTGATTCAGCATCAGCAATTTACGAATATGCTGTAAATCAATATAAGGAAAAAGAATTTTCACTTAGGATGTCTGACATAAGACAAATCCATACAATGTTGATGAGATATGAAAAAGAGATGAGATTGTATGAGGGCGAGCTGGGTGAATTTCGCAAGAAAACAGTAGAAGTTTCATTGTCAACATTTACTCCTATTAATGAATTTTATGTAAGACAAGTTATGGAGCTTTTTGTCAAATGGGTGTCATATCATCTAAATAAGAAAACTTATACTCCAGTTAGATTAGCTGCAGTGACTCACGTATGGTTTGAATCTATTCATCCTTTCCGTGATGGCAATGGGCGTTCAGGTAGAATACTACTATCATACATTCTTATCGGATGTGGTTTAATTAATATCGCCATCAAAGGTGTATCAAAGGAAGACAGAAATCGTTATTATAAATCACTTGAAAAAGCAGATGATGTTTTTGAAAAAATGCATCGTGACATTGAAAAAGGGAAAAAGTTTAATATAGCTGATGTTGATAAACTTATTCACAAAAGTAATTTTGATGAATTTGTATCTATTATAGTTGAACGATTGGAAGATTCTATTTTGCATCTTAAACAAATAGATGCTGAGCATGTTGATAAAGAGGCTCAATTACCACTTTCTGATCTTGCCCATATCTACGATTATTCTCCAGATTATCTCAGAAATCTCATCAATCGTGGAAGATTAAAGGGAACTAAAAAAGGTAAAACATGGTATGTGTGTGTAAAAGATTTGGCTGAGTATATTGAGACTGTTGAGAAATAGACAATCCCCCATGATTGCTATTTCAAGGGCGCTTGCTAAAAAAAACATTTTAATAGCAACTCCACAAAATATGCGGACCAATTACAAATTTTCTTGTTTTTGCGGTGATTAAGTATGATAATTACAGCATGATTTGCGGTGATTAATATGTGGATGCACACACACAATGACTGGCCATATTTTACTTGGGATGCTGAAACACTTGCGTCCAAATTAGCAGATATTCGCCACTTGCAAGGACGACTGCTGGGTAGAATGGATGGCCTTGGGTTTACATTAAAACAAGAAGCAAGCTTGGTCATGCTCACAAATGATGTCGTGAAATCATCAGCCATTGAAGGTGAAAATCTGAATATTGATGAAGTACGTTCATCCATTGCCCGCCGATTGGGACTGGACATTGCGGGTCTTGTACCTGCAAGCCGTAATGTTGACGGTATTGTGGAAATGATGCTGGACGCGACACAGCAATTTGCAAAACCACTAACAAAAAATCGGTTATTTGACTGGCATGCGGCTTTATTTCCAACCGAGCGTAGCGGCATGCACAAGATTATAGTTGGTGCGTGGCGCAGTTCAGATTCAGGAGCAATGCAAGTGGTTTCTGGACCAATCGGGCGTGAAAAAGTGCATTTTGAAGCACCATCTGCTGACAGGATTGACCAGGAAATGGCTGCATTTCTTGAGTGGTTTGAAAGTGAAACCACCACAAACTCAGTTTTAATGTCGGGTCTTTTGCATCTGTGGTTCGTGACAATTCACCCCTTTGAAGATGGCAATGGTCGTATTGCTCGGGCAATTGCAGACATGGCATTGGCTCGAGCAGATGGGATAGCAGAGCGATTCTACAGTTTATCCACACAAATTGAAGCAGAGCGTAAGGATTATTACAATCAATTAGAACTGCAACAACGCGCGACACCTGATATTACAGGTTGGTTGGATTGGTTTTTGGATTGCCTTGGCCGTGCAATTAGGAATGCGGAAAAGATGCTGAGCGCTGTTCTTTTTAAGGCGCAGCTTTGGGATAAAATCAATCAGGAAGCAGTTAATGACCGTCAACGTTTGATGATCAACCGCATGCTTGAGGATAATTTTCAAGGTCATATGAATACGTCAAAATATGCCAAGATAGCTAAATGTTCAACAGATACCGCATTGCGAGATATTCAATATTTAAAGGCACGTGGTATATTGATTCAAAATGCGGGTAAAGGCCGAAGCACAAGCTATCGCCTATTGGAAACTATTTCAGACTTAAATTGACTTTAAATCGTTTAGATACTGTTAATTTTTTTAATCCAGGAGGGGGCCGCCATCAAATATCCCCAATAGAGGACAACTATTTCACATTCTTGCGTTGCACAGTACATTACAGTATAAACAATTTTAACAGGATAATAAACGAGTGGATGGAGGATTAAATGAAGCGATTTATGATAATAGCAATGATTGTATGTAGCATTGGTGCAGTGGCCTGCGGAACAAAAGAGCCTGTTGAGCAAAAAAGCCCACTTACACCAGGCATGGCAAAGAAGCATATTTATCCTGGCAAAACTACGCAAATAGACGTGATGGAAATTTTTGGTCCACCGGATTTAGTGAGCCATAAGCATGGTAAAGAAGTATGGACCTATGATAAAATTTCTCATGAAATGCGCGCGCGCCAAGGGTTTTTAACGATTTTGATTGCAGGTCGAACCACGCAACAGCGCACCCAAAGTACTCGTTCGATAATGCTAATCATTTATTTTGATGAAGATGAAACAGTGAAAGATTATCGCTTAAGTGCGGCACGGTATTAATTAAATGGAGAGATACGATGATTTATTTTCAAAATATAAAAGCAAGTATACTCATGTGCATGGCAATGCTTATCGCAACAACAGGTTGCATGCTATTTGAGGAACAACCCAAAATGGGCCAAGCAGCAATTAAGAATTTTGAAACGCGAATAGTGGATGCATCATTTAATGATGTGTATGCCGCAAGTACAGAGGCATTTTTTGATTTAGGCTATACCATTGCACATTCGGATAAAGCGAGCGGTATTGTCGTGGGTGAGAAGCGACATAAAAAACGATCTGAATGGACATGGATTGATGGTAAGTTTACCAAGCGCCCGGATAGTGAAGTTTACGAAATGTTGCAACTGACAATTTTAGTGAAAGAAGAAAGTGCATTGCAATCCAAAGTGCGAATCAAAACATCAGTCAATAAACAGCGCGAATTGAATAAACGAGCTGTGAATGAAATTTGGTTGTATATTGAACGTCAAGTATTGATGGAAGAAGCACCTAGACAACCCACAGCAACACCAGCAGATGCAAATCTGTAAACGATTTAATTGTAAAATATATTTTTCCATTAAAAAAGATTAAGCAAATGTTCAAATACAGAAAAACAACTAAAGATGAATTGGCGCTTATTCTTGAAGAAGGGGAAGGGTATTTTCTTGAGTTTAAAAAGAGTGTAAATTCTGATTTAGCAAAAGAAATGATTGCTTTTGCTAATGCCTCTGGCGGGCGAATATTTATAGGTATTGATGATAATAGGCACGTTGTGGGTATTAAATCTTCGGATAAACTAATATCACAAATTCAAGATGTTGCGCTGTCTTGTGACCCACCAGTTACAATAGATATAGAAAAACTTATAGCGCACAGTCTTATCGTTATTCATGTAAAAGAGGGCGCTAATCGTCCACATCGATGTGGCAAAGGTTTTTTTCTACGAAATGGTGCGAATTCTCAGAAAATGAATACACAGGATATTACAGATTTTATTCAATCAGAAGGAAAAATTCGATTTGATGAGCAGCTGCGTCTTGATCTTGATTGGCGAGATGAAATTGATGATATGCGCTTAAATCACTTTTTAAAATTATCAAAAATTCGTCCCAGGGAGGATGTAGAGGGGTTACTTCTTAACTTAGGCGCGGGTGATTATCATGATAATGAATTCTATCTCAATCAGGCAGGCGTGCTTTTATTTGCAAAAGATCCAACAAAACGGCTTTTTCATGTTAGTGTAATATGTGCGCTTTATAAGGGAGTAGAAAAAATTCATATTATCGACAGGAAAGAGCTTGCAGGAAATTTGATTGAAAATATTGAGGATGCAATTGTTTTTTTGAAAAAACATCTTCAGCTTCATTGGAAAATTACATCGGAAAGTCTTCAGCATCAAGAAGTTATGGAATTACCTGAAATATCTTTGCGAGAAGCGGTTATTAATGCCATTATCCATCGCGATTATAATGAAAAAGGTGCACAGGTAATGATTGAAGTATTTGATGACCGAGTGGAAATTCATAATCCGGGAGGGCTTCCTAAAGGGCTTTCTCCTGAACAATTTGGCACACGAAGTATATGCCGGAATTCAATCATTGCATCATTAATGCTTCGCTGTGAGTATATAGAAAAAATGGGGACAGGCATTAAACGCATCCGTGATAATTTAAAAAAGGCAAAATGCGATGATATAAAAGTGGATTATCATTATATGTTTGGGCTTACTTTTTCACGACCGGGTAAGGCCAGTAATGAAGAAAAAAATAATATCACCCCACCAGTCACCCCACCAGTCACCCCACCAGTCAGATTGTTGCTGGATATATTGCATGAAAATGGTGAATTGAGTGCCGTACAAATTAGGGGAGCGCTCAATTTAACGGATAGAAATTATGTGCGGCAAGCATATATTAAACCTGCGTTGGATGAGGGACTTATCGAACGCACCATTTCGGATAAGCCCAATAGTCGCCTTCAAATGTATCGGCTACGCAAAAAAGGGCATGT
>CAYZSU010000005.1:0-7283 GCA_964480565.1 uncultured Myxococcales bacterium
ACGCATTGGAGATTAAACCGCCATCCTCGTTATGAGTATGCCGGGAATGTAGGATGTATGCAATTATTTCGTTTACCCATTCGTAAAAGAAAACATGTGATGATACTTGCTTCTCATGAGGTTGTTGAAAAACACCGAAGATGGGTATTTTTGGGCAAGCAATTACCTACAAATAATCGGCCCCTCACCGACTATTATATTGATTTCTATCAAGCATTTGATAAGGGCTATTTTAGCCTAAACGCGTAAATACAATTGATTGTGTTCAAACAATCTAGGAGATATTATGAAACGAGTTTTTTTTCTTATATTTGCAACCGCATATATGATCGCCATGCTTGTACCTCATACAGCTCATGCCAGACTATACATACTCGTTGATCACGCATCTGACAAAAAATTACCCATGGCCATTCCCATGCTTAGCGGGGATAAATATGCGAAAAAAATCACGCATATCATTCGAAATAATATGACATTGTCCGATTACTTTGATCTACACCCACTTGGCATGCATAAAGGTGTCGCAAAAAAAGAAGGAATTACGGCAGAGTCTATCCGATTTTCATACTGGAATAGTGTGGACATACAAGTTCTTGTCAAAGGGCATATTTCATCAAAAGGGAAAAAAATCACGGCTGTATTGCGCTTATTTGATCCTAGCAACGGCCAAATGATTTATGGCCAGCAATATGTCGTGGATAAAAATGACTTTCGCCATCTTGCACATCGATTCTCCGATAAAATACTTGAAGTCCTTACAGGATTATCCGGTGTATTTACAACAAAAATTGCCTATACCGCCATTCCAAGCCCAAGAATGAAATCCATTTTTATTATGGATATGGATGGACATAATATGCAATCCATTTCAAAAAATAAGTCTCTCAATTTGAGCCCCACATGGTCGCATGATGGCAAATATCTGGCATACACCTCTTATTTTAAAGGATTTCCTGACTTGTATACCGCTAATTTACGAAACCTGGCGATTCGACAAATCACGAAAAAAAGTGGCGCTAATATTACACCCGACTGGTCGCCAAATGGAAAATATATTTTATTTGCATCGTCACTTCATGGTCCATCAAATTTATATGCATTGCCTAGCAGATCGAGACATTTAAAGCGCATCACCAAATCCAGCAGCATTGACATTTCCCCATCATGGTCGCCAAGTAGCAATGAATTTGTTTTTGCATCTGAACGGGCGGGCGGACTGCATCTGTTCAAAGGCAATATGGACAATACCAATACTGAACGTCTTACCTATGTGGGATATCAAAACGATATGCCGGACTGGTCACCATTAGGCGATAAAATCGTATTTGCAGGCCGAGATATGGGAACATTTGATATATTTATTATGGATACTGATGGTAGTAATATTCAGAGATTAACCATTCACTCTGGCAGCAATGAACATCCTAGTTTTTCTCCAGATGGCCGGTTTATTACTTTTTCATCCACACGAACAGGCAGCCCGGCAATCTATATTATGCGAGAAAATGGATCCAATCAAACACGTGTATCTCAAGGAAGCGGTATATTGCCTAGCTGGAGTCCACGATTAAGCGATTAATAAAATTGTACTTAAAGGCATCCAGCCAACTAAACCGAGGCAATCATGTTTGCAAGCATTGATATTGGCACAAATTCTGTTTTATTACTTGTCGGCAAACCCACATCGGACGGTGGATTTGAACTCGTAGACGATCGACTACAGATCACACGACTCGGCCATAACCTGTATCAAGGCAATACATTATGCCAGGAATCAATTGACCGTACAATTGATGTTTTAAAAGAGTATCAGGCCATATGCAAATCACATGGTGTCCATCGCATCGCAATCGTTGCAACAGAAGCCTTACGACAAGCAAGCAATGCCAATGCATTTATCATGCGCGCCAAAGTAGAGTTCAACTTAGCTGTTAGAATCATATCCAGTGAAGAAGAAGCCCGGTTTACCTATGAAGCCAGTGCAAAAGACTTTGGGAAAAACATTATTGTTGTGGATATTGGCGGTGGATCGACTGAAATCATACGGCCATGCAGTCAAGAAATAACTGCGCGCCTTGAACTTCACAGCCTTCCACTGGGATGTGTTCTCGGAACTGAAAATTATTTACCATCTGATCCCACTACTAATGACGAAGTCATGGATTTACGGCATTATATTCAAGAAAAAATACTTTTTGCAACTATCGACCCATTAAAAAACGATGAGTTCCTTGTTGCCACAGCTGGCACTGCAACAACATTGATGGCCATGCATTTTGAACTCAGTACTTATGGCAGCAAATTCGTTCATGGCCAACATTTAATGCACAATGAATTAAAGGAACTTATTGAGCTACTCCAGAAAAAAACAATTGCTGAGCGCAAACAACTACCTGGATTACATCCACAGCGAGCAGATGTAATTCTTTCAGGCGCTATTATTTTAGATGAACTCATGACTCACTTACGCGCATCCACTGTCACAATCAGTGACCGGGGTGTTAGATGGGGAGTGTTTTATGATGAATTTTGTGGATAGGGGGGTGTCCAAAAATGCCCATCTTCGGTGTTTCCCGAAAATCCGTAATCCTCACGTACTTGCATGTACGCTCCAGTTACGAATTTTCGGAAGCCTAGAATCTGAACATTTTTGAACACCCCCACAAAATGTCTATTTTGAGGGCAATCCCAGATAGGATGTAATCATGTCAACAACACAAACAGCCAACGATCGCCATGCCTATATGATCGATGACATCCATCGCACAAAACCATTATTACAAGCGATTAAAACAAGCATTACTAAAGACACTATTGTCCTTGATATCGGAACAGGCCTTGGCATCTTAGCTATTCATGCGGCAAAATGCGGTGCAAAAAAAGTGTATGCGATTGAATATGATTCCGATGCCTTCGCATGTGCCAAGCAAAACGCCAACGAACAAGGTGTTGATCAAAAAATCACATTCCTTGACGGACTCAGCTTTGATATTGAGTTACCTGAAAAAGTAGATCTTATTTTATGCGAAATTGTGGGCAGCTTTGCCTATGATGAAAATATACTATTAATTCTAGATGATGCAAAAAAACGATTCCTAAAATCAAATGGGCGTATTATTCCAAATCAATTAACACTGATGGGGGCATTGATCGACTATATCCCTCCCATGGATGAAATCAAAGAAACAGGAATCGTTTCCAGACAGCGCATTATCTCCAATGTCCAGCGTATTATGCATACCAATTTATATACCTATGCGGATACATATATTCACAATACCATAGCCCTTACAGCTACATGCGATAAAAAAGCCAAGGCCCTGGCCGTATGGCCGATCGTTCAGTGGGCAGAAGATTGCATTACAAATGCATCCCCATATAAACCACTCACGCATTGGCATCATGGCATTTTACCTCTGGAGGTTAAACCTTTGAAAAAAGGGCAGCCCACATCCATTGAGCTCATCATCGAACCTCATCCGGAGAATCCATTTATGTTCACCGAACGTTTGTGGCGATGGGCGTAACAATTATCATGCCTTCAGAAAAAATACTCTTGAGACATCAACAAAAATCAATTACATCCCCCTCATGACATTTTTTAAACCATTAACTATCGGCACATGCCAACTCGACAATAATATCATTGCCGCACCATTGGCAGGGTTTTCATCCCTACCATATCGTATATTAGTACGTGAAATGGGATGTGGATTGGTCATGTCTGAGATGGTATCTGCCGAAGGCATACTATATGGCAAAACAGCCACTGAGCATTATTATCAAAATCATTCATCTGCCAGGCCGTTTGCCATTCAATTATTTACAGCCAACCCCGATGCAATTAAGCGTGCATTGGATGCAATCCAAAATGAACCGGTCGACATCATCGATATTAATATGGGTTGCCCAGTTAAAAAAGTTGTTCGAAAAGGTGCGGGTGCCGCACTTATGACCGATATTAAACGTGCTGAAAAAATTGTCATTGCAGCCAGGCAATCAACCCAATTACCCTTAACTATAAAAATTAGATCGGGTTGGGATAGTGATCATTTAAATTATATTGAGTTTGGAAAAATGGCCGAGCACTGTGGCTGTGATACAATCACACTTCATCCGCGCACGCGCCAACAGATGTTTAAGGGGCATTCCAACTGGGCGCATATTCGCGAATTAAAAGAGGCTATTTCCATCCCTGTCATCGGCAATGGTGATATTTTACATCGAGACCACGCCATTGAAATGATTCAACAAACTAATTGCGATGGCATCATGATCGGTAGAGCGAGCATTGGTAAGCCTTGGATATTTAAGCATATTATCGACAATACCCCCTTAACCATCCCCTTGCATGAAAAAAAAGAATTAGCAATCACGCACTTTGAACTATTGGCCCAACATGCAGGCAATCAAAAATCCGTACTGATCATGCGATCAATTCTTCCTAGATACACAAAGGGATTGCCCGATGTGAAAGCATTTATGCGAATATATCATCGTCTTACGGATAAAGATGCCGCCATTACAGCTATTTACGAGTTCTTCAATGCTGCAACTCACAAGCAATTGGTAGATACTTATGAGTAAAATATTGCTAGCAACCGCATCCCCTGCCAGACGGCAATTATTTTCAAATTTAAATATTCCATTTGATACATATACGAGTAACATTGACGAACATGCACATTCCTGTGAATTGCCATACGATTATGTCCAGCGCATTGCCTTAGAAAAAGCTAAACATGCGAGACAATATAATCCTCATGATATCATCATCACTGCAGATACGATCATTGAGTTTAATGATCAAATTATAGGCAAGCCAAAAGACTACAAGCATGCCAAACAATTGCTCATCGCATTTTCCGGACAAACACATCGCGTACTTACAGCGATGGTCATTATGCAAAATGATGAAATCACTACACGTACTGAAATAAGCAACGTGACATTTAGATCCTTGTCAGATCGTTTAATTAATTGGTACTTAGACACCGGCGAATGGCAACATCGCGCAGGCGCATACGCCATTCAAGGCAATGCCATGTCACTGATCAAATCCATTAATGGATGCATTAGCAGTATCATTGGTTTACCCATGCCTGTGCTAACAGATTATTTATTCAGGGAATGTTGAAAAAAACTATGATAAATTCCTGGTACACATATATCGTTAGATGTGCGGATCACACATTATATACTGGCATTACAAATGATTTAGAAAAACGCATTCAAACGCATAATAATGGCTTGGCTTCCAAGTATACACGCGTCAGGCTCCCTGTTACCCTTTGCTATACTGAAAAGGTACAAACAAAATCAGAGGCATTAAAACGTGAAATTGCGATAAAGAAATTATCTCGTGAACAAAAATTGGCATTAATCAAATAGCAAGACGAGGTCTATTATGAAATTATTTCACACAGTATTTTTTCGAATTATTTTTTATTGTGTGCTAAGTTGGATTGTATGTTCGCTATTGCTTTTTTTATTTGCATCCAAAATTATTTACCATCCAGAGCTTGAAATACCAATGAATTGGCCCAAAGAACAGTTAATTTATAATAAACACGCCTCGCACACCGTTGAATATCTATGGATGCCACATAAACAGCTTCAATCCAAGCCTGTATTCGTCTATTTTCATGGCAACACCGGCCGATTACCACAGATTATTAATGACCTTCAAAAGATTGGCTCTATCCTCTCGCCAGCATTCCCTGGATTTCATGGCACCACAATTCCATCATCCACAAACACATTTTATCATGCAGTTGATTCTGCCATGGCATTTATAAAAAAAATAAACATCCCGCATTCACAAGTCATTATACTTGGGCATTCATTAGGCGGAAATCCAGCTGTATACGCGGCTACCCAATATCCTGATATAAAACAGATAATCCTAGCCAATACATTTCACAGCATCAAATCCATGTGCTCACGACAATTTGGCCCATTTTGTTATTTTGCTGATCATTTTCACAATAGCGCTCAATTAGCACCGTTTATTCACGCATCTGTTTGTATCGCGCATACGCCCGAAGATAGAATCATTCCCTTTGAAGAAGGCAATTCATTATTTCATGCGATTACATTCCCAAACAAACAATTTCACAGCATCAGCGGTAGCCATGCAGATATTCCGATTGAGGAAATTTTAAATTTATGTGAGTAGGAATTATCAATTGAACCACTGAACACGCAAGCATAAAAAAATGCCGGGCTCGATTATACAAGCCCGACATTTTATCTTAATTCATATGCATAATGACTAACCATACAAATGCCACAGAGATAAAGCTGAAGCAACCAGCCAACCACCGTTCATATACATGGAAGCCAAGGCTTTAATCGGCCCTGGGGGTGCACTTGGCTTACTAAACTTAAACGCAAGTAGTAGTCCAACGCTAATCGCTGCAGCATATGGCACTCCATTTAAAAATCCACCCGTAGATGCATTTTCTATCATTACCCGTCTATTCTCAAATCGACTTATTTCACCTGCATTACATCCTGAAGTAAGAACTGACGCTGATGCTAATTGAGCAGCAGACACAAGCGATGACATACACTCAACAATAGATTTCACATTACCCACAAATAATCTTTCCATACCTGCAGGCCTAGCAGAAACTGCGGGCATAATTTGTCCAGTATGCACTGAAGTAATTTGACCTACAGGCGGTCCCATAGTTGTAGAAACTAGATTAGCACCTAATGCACGTGGTACAGCTCTAGGTATACATTTGTTTAGAATTAATCACCAAGACCGCATACAGGATATACCCGTATTTGCAGAAGAGAAAGTTTTTGGAATAACTGGTTTTGGAATTAAAACGATTTGAGGCCCTCTCGTCATTGGTGATAAAATCATGGTTGTATCCTCATTGAAAACTATTATCTGTTAATTACTTATCGACAATTGGCTGAAAAAGTTGCGTGGATAACTGCCAAAATGTGAAAAAAACTCACAAACTCAAACAAATCATTTTCTCATTATTTTTCAAGCAATTAGCAGTAAATATTCATTTAAATCATACAACTCTGACTACTATCTGTACTGGGATTATAAGCTGGAGTTGCCCTTTGGGGACACATCTTCTGTGTTTCCCGAAAAAACCACAACCCTCATATACTCGCATGGTCGCTACGATTATAGGTTTGCGGATGCCCGAGACAGCGTCTATTATATTTTCGCTGTCGGTAATGCACAAGCGCTGTGACAAAATTTGTAATAAAAAACCCAAATTTGAAACCCCAAGCAAAAAACACATAAC
>CAYZSU010000005.1:7293-39757 GCA_964480565.1 uncultured Myxococcales bacterium
TTTTTTCGGTGTGGTTATTTCACATGGGGTGTTAAAATTTGGTTAATAATCACCATTTTTGTCACAGCGCTAGCAAACAAGACTTCACTTAGCAGCCGTATAGATATACGGTTGCTGAATCGATCTGAACGAATCGCTCAGAAACTGACAACAAAATACTTTTCAGTTTTCTCAGAAGAAATGTATGTTTTGCATAAATGGCGTTTTTAATTTGATGATTAATATCTTTCTTTCTTTTCCTGCACTATCACTCGCTCTTTTTTAATATTATTATGAAATCGTTTAGGTATTTCATCCCAGATAAAAAGATCTATTCGAAATGGCAGGTCACTCTCATCAAACGCTTCTTTTAAGTCATGAATAGCCATCTCCTGTTCTGGCGAGGCGAAGGCAACAATATCCAGATCGGAATGGGATTTAGCTGTAAAATTTACCCGTGAGCCATATGCCCATACTTCGGTATTAGGCAGATAGAATTTCAATAGCGATGTAATTTCTTTTCGCTGAGAAACGGTTAGGTCAATATTTTGAAATACTTTGCCCATTATTTCATTTCTCTCCGCTCATAGTTTGATAAAGAGTGGTAACATCCACATAAAAATCATCGACTATTGCCAGTACATGACTGGCTTTTTTTTCTGAATAATCATGAGAAGTGCTTTGTCTGGCATTGATATAACGAATCCAAGCATCTGTGTTGCGAACAATTCCAGCTTCGCTTGCTAATCGCATGATGAATTTTGGGCTTCCGGTGCTTGCTTCAACAAAACCTTCTTCACCCAGATATCGTTTGCAGCTTTTCCATACAACTTCCAACGTATACTCAAAACGTTTAATCAAAGAATCCTGAATAGCATTTCGTTCTATTTCTGTTCGATTTCCAGTATCATTTTTGTAGGCATTGAGCATCTCTTCAAAACGAAATATGGCTGTTTTTAATTGATCAAAATCCATGTATATTCTCCAAATTCAGTTTATCTTAAGAATTCAATTAGGTTCTCAATTGACAATATGGTCAGTTTGTATGAACTATTCGGGGGGGGTAAATCCCGAGTTTCAATGATACTCAAAATAGCTTCAGTTGCTTGAGCAATTTTTCTATTTTTTCTTCTTGTTTCAACTGATCATGTACGTATTTCATACTGAATATCTATCATACTTACGGCATGAAAGCTACCTAGCACAATGGCAATCCCCCGAGATTTTTGCTTCGCTGGTTAAAATATTGGTAAAGTTGCGGGGAACCATCCCCATATCCAAAAAAATATCATATACGCTTCTATATGATTAGTACACTAGAAATTTAGATCCTGTGATAGCTAAGGACTATAGTGGTCTAGTATGTCAAACAGAAATCAATCGTAAATAAGAAACTTTAAAGTAGATTAGTGTTATTTAAGCTGCCTGTTTTGTTAGTTCAATTTTCTTAAAATATATCTCTGCAGGATAATTATAATCCAAACTCTGATGCTCGCGCCGATTGTTATAGTAATCAAAAAATCGCCCAATCCGATCCTTACAGTCCTGAACATTCTGATAACTGTTCAAATATACCTCGTCATACTTTACTGTCCGCCACAACCGTTCAACAATAATATTGTCCAGTGCTCGTCCTTTACCATCCATGCTAATGCGTATACCTCTATTTCGCAATATCCCTGTAAATTCATCGCTCGTATATTGACTCCCCTGATCCGTATTAAATATCTCTGGACGACCGTATTTAGACAGTGCCTCCTTAAGCGCATCGATACAAAAGCTGCGATCCAATGTCGTACTGATTCGCCAGGACAAAACGCATCGACTATGCCAGTCCACAATGGCGGTTAAATATACAAAGCCACGCTTTAATCGTATATACGTAATATCTCTACACCACACTTGATTTGGACGTGTGATTGCCAAATTGCGCAGCAAATAGGGATATTTCTTGTGTGACATATTTGATACGGATAATTTCTTTTTGGGATAGATAGCTTCTATACGCATCATGCGCATTAATCGACGCACCTTGGCACGGCTTAATCGCCGGGTGCCACGGGTGGGATCTTCCGTATATAGTTCATCTATTTTTTCCATCAATTTTAAATCCATATCCGACAATGCCACAGGATGGTAATAATAATATCCACGAGATATACTCAGCATATCACATTGCTGGCAGATAGGTATGGGTGATTTAGGCTCTATCATCGATTTTCTCACAGTAAGCTCACTTTCTTTAAGCTTTTTTTTAGAAAGTCGATTTCCATCGTCTGCACACCGATGCGTTTATGAAGGGCATCGCGCTCACTCCGAAGTGATTTATTTTCAGCAGCGGCGTCTTTATCACCGCTAAATACGCTTGCTGCATTTTCCAAAAACTCTGACTTCCACTTTCGAATTTGGGTGGAGTGAACATTGTAGCGACTGGAGAGCTCTGCGATTGTCTCTGTTTCCTTGATTGCTGCCAAGGCTACTTTGGCCTTAAACTGATCGTCATACACCTTTCGTTTTTTTATCATTATGAACCTCTTTCGTAAGGGATATTTAATCCCCTGTAAGTCCACTTAGCAATCCCTTATTTTTTGTTCGGTTTTACTAGACCACTATAAAACCCATTACTGACGTTTTAAATATAATTCGATAGTATTTAATGCAGGTAAAAGCCGTTGAAACTCAGAGTCATCTCCCCCATGGTCCGGATGATAGCGTAAAAGCAATTGACGCCTCAACAAGGTAAACTCCTGAGCCGTAATAGTCGGTGCAATGGTTGTACTTGTTATCTCTCTAATAGTATTGATCGCATCTATAAATGCAGCTCGATTCCCACGCCGCCCTCTTAATAGACGACTTCTTCTAGAATCACTACCCGGGCGAGATGATGGACCCACTTTTCCCACACGACCCAATAGCTGTCTAACAAATCCTGGCATCTTTCTTAAATAAGCCACAATCATTTCTGCATCAGTTAGTATACGATAGGATGTTTTGTCATCACTACTAAAAATTGTTGATCGATTAAAACCGACCAATCCATGTGAACTTTGCAATAGGGCTATAATGACATGAATGAGATGCTTTGGCGAAATAGTTATATCATTTTTTTTAGTAAAAATTACATGCAATTCCCCATCCACCAAATAGGCAATATGCATATTGGAGCCATCATCCCCATTTAAATTTATACCATGATAAACAGTATGAATTTCTTTTATCCTTTTTGCTAATGCTGAAAAATCATCTTGGGATGCCAATTGAATACTATCTCGTAACACCGCTAATATGGGTAGTATATATTCTCTACCCAAAGGAGTGCATGATTGTTTCTCACGCAATTTTAGTGGTTCAGAAGATATAGATGAATACTCTGTCAAACGATTCTGTTGCCGATGCAATGCAATAGTTTGACAATATAAAAAATCGGCAAACGGATCATTAAATACTTTATTTTGAACTGATTTTCCAAAGGTTGGCCATTCGCCAAATAAATAACTGATCAATACATATAATATTTCTTCTGAAGTACATGATTGAGGTATTTCCATCAAAATAAAATCATAACTACCATATTGTCTTTTTTTTCTTTCTATTTTTATTGTGCCTTTATCTGAGATTAGGCGAATATGAATCGTTTTAAGACTATGCCCAATCCGTCCAGCAATACGCTCATAATGGGTGCTCAATGATGACAATGTACATATTAAGTGACTACAATGTGCGACTAATTGACGACAATTATCACGAAAAATAATATCTTTTACCCCCCTACTCCTAGATGAATAATCTGCATGGGATATTTGAAAAAAAGACATCCCTTTACCCATCTCATATATATGTACATATGGCTCTAGCAATGGATATTCCTGCAATGCAGTCTTCCAATGAGCTTTACTAGGCAATCTCCCACTAGAAAACGAAGCGATTATTCGACCTCTGTCTGACGTTATTTTTATTGTATGAGGCGGCAATAGTTCGTCTTCAACAAAGGTTATCGTATGCCCAATACGCAATAATCGCTGATATTCCTCACCTGTTAACGACTCAATTGCTTTATGAATAGCTGTTCTGCGGCTTCCTGACAATTCGACATATCGTGGCTGAGCATCGACTAACTTAAATTCTATATTTCTATCTGATACTTCAAACAGTTTTTCAGAAATACTTTTCATAAACTGTGAATCGATGTCAATCGAATGCAATGTTTCAAATGGTATCAGACTTGATATTTTATCAATGCCTGCTCTCTTTAGTCGCCATGCAGCATGTAATAATTGGACAAACCCCTCTACTGAAATATTATCAATATAATCTTTTCTCCCAAAATAAAAACCAAGATACTGATCCCCATGAATGGTAATCGCAATATCATCTCGAGTCATGCCAGTATCAAATATCATTCGATCAATATATTCCTCTTCTGGATAAGACTCATTATACGTACAGTTTCCTCTATAGCAGTTAAAATGAATCCGTCTAATTTGCGATAGGAAAAGAAAAAAAGGAGTCTGTTCTAATGCACAATGCACCGTATCTATGATACTATATACCATTTCTGCGATTAAATCGCGTTGCGCATATAGCGTATCTGTAAATGCAAGACTCATATTAATGCCTGATACACTTAGAATTCTATCTTTCCAAGATACCAATGCACCATTACCTGTTATCGGCAACACATTATTTTGTCTTTGAATTTCAGAATTTTTTAACCGGGGCAATCCAAATATTTTAATTAAATAATAATAGAAAAATGACGCTGGCGATCTGCCTTGTTTAAACGAGTGATTCCATTCAATTATATTTTCATCGTCATCATACCATAATCCCTCTGGCCCTGACGTTTTTCTAATCGTTAATGGCTTATTTTGAAATACAGGTGGCAATTTGCAATTCTCTTTATGGCAATAAGCCGCTATATGCCTAAGCATATCAATGCAATACATTGAATGATGATTCTCTATATTAACTTGAACTGATTGTCCGGATGACGCAAATAAATACCGACACCTCATATTAGTCTTTAACCACGGCCATTGTGCAGCATCCAAAATCCACGCAATTGCTTTTTGTTGAATTAATTCCAATTGTTTCCAATATTTTAAATTATTAATACCTGTTTGACTTTCTGGCATGATCGCGATGAGTATATGCAGAGGATCAATGTATTCCAATTGTGCCGTTACTGGACAATCAATTGTAATATGATTTTGTGAGCTATCATAGTGGACATTCAGGCGCCCATCTTTTTCCCTTACAGAATAGCTCGCCGTATTTAATACTGTTATCAATATAGGCACTAACTCCATAATATCGGATGGCATTTTAAATTGACCCCAATCCACCACATTAAGAAATTGTGAAATAGCAATTGGATAGGAATTTGAAATTTGTGAAATTGATTGCTGTGGAAAAAATGGATGGGATAATGGATGCCTTACTGCTAAATTCGCACATGGCATTTCAAATATAGTATTACCAGGAGAACTATTTCCAGATATTCCTGCAACAGGCCCAGTCATTAACGGAGCCAATGCTTTAGGCAAAATACGGCAGACAGGACTCAATAACAGTGGCGGCATTTCACTTACCTTTCATCCGGTAATTGCCTTGACGCGACATCTTTAGTCAATTCCCCTGCCCGTTGTTCTGAGTCGCCACCCATCATTTCTCTGGCTTCAGGAGATGGCAATGCAACCGATGGCTCACCTTCTATTGCTATTTGCCGCATGATTCCCTCTACTTTTGATGCAGGTGGAAATGCTAGATTTTTATCAATTGATCGATCGATATGTTTTCTAAATAATGCGGTTAATTCATTCAATACTTCCAGACGCAATTTCAATTTTTCCGTTCTTAAATAAATAGTCTTAAACGTTCTTACAATATTATAAGAATGTTTTAACTGCCTCAGCATACCTTCATACGCACTGCCAGATGTTCCACCCGCACTATCAAGAAAATCATTAATATTTTTCATCAACCGTTTGATAGTTGCTAACTCTATAGTTGATTTATCATAAAAAACTAACAACTCTGACAACTCATCCTGCAAGTCATTTCGATTAAACTGCGTTTTTACAAATTGCCCCAATAATTCAATTAAAGTGCTTTCCAATGAAGATGCTAAGTGGTCGATACCATGCAAAACTCCCTTGCTATTAACATTATCGCGAGTGCCTACTTTTAATTGATCAACTTGAGCAAACCATGACACTTCCCAGGCCTCAACTGTCTGTAACATTGACTGTAATTGGTTCATTCGTTGTTTTATCGCTACATTTGTTGAGTAGTTTCTAATCAAACGAACTGCTCGCTTTAATTCGGTCTGATTCATCTTTGTTTTATTATGCAATGTAGCCAATTGTTTTAATTGCTCAATCGTTTGATTCATTCCCTCAATTTTCTGCCTTAGCTCGCTTGCTTTTCGTGCATTTTCTTGATCGGATAATTGTCTTTCATTTTCCGACAACCGACGCTGTGTCTGTATCAATTGATCCAATTGTATTTGCAATGACTCTCTTTTATCCATCGCGTGAACCACATCATCCAATCGTTTTAAATCAGCCTGCCAATCAGTTGTCAATTCATTACAATTAGTGTTATCTTTAATAGCTAATTGCATTATTTCAAGCAATTCCAATTCATGTCGTAAATGTTTCACCCCAAATGGATCTGCTTGCGATTGCATTGATTGCAAATTTGATTGTAAATCAAGAATAAGATCAATAAACGAACCATCGCTTAATAACTCCAATATAGTTTCATCTTCAATATATCGATTGCTTGTTCGCAAACCAAGGGGTAACTCCAAGCGCATTGTTTGCACACCCAATGGCGTACTGCTTCCACCCCTTCGTGACATCATTGCAGGCGCAGAGCCAGTCAATACATCGCCATCAACACCTGCCAATAAATCCGATTCTAATTTACTCATCGCAGTACCTAATAAAACACCTGGAGTCGATGCATTATCGCTATTAAGCGTTTCTGGCAACATCAGCAATTCTTTCGCATGTCTCCTATCAAAGATACCTGTAGACAACCGTTCGATACTGGGCAATGGATGTACAACTACTGTCGTGCCCATTTTTGGTAGGGATAATTTTTTATCAATCAATGGGATTTCATCTCTGGCATTCACCATTTCGATATGATCGAGCAAGGCTTCTAATCCTACTTTATAATCTCGCTGCTTATGAGGACTTATGGAAATATTACTAGATGCAATCAATTGGCTCCATCGCTTTTCAAAATTTCCTTTTAGAGATTGATAGTCCAAAAGTAATTTGGCATACATGGATGCTCGCCCACTCATACGCCTGGCATTAAACCATGGTCGAATAATATGTTCCAGCAATTCATCCTCATCTGAAAAATGTCTTAATATATCCGATTGACCCCTCTTTTTTTCAGGCAATAGATAATGGGGTGAATGTGATAAATGATCTGGGCGCGTTGATTTGACGCCTAGAAACTGACCCAATGAATTATCATTTGATAATTTACTTATTTTTTTAATAATAGTTGATAAATTAGTGGGTAATTCGGGCCGAGTGACTTCCTCATTGGATACAGCATCTGCAATCTGCCGTTGCATATGGATTAAACATTGCGTCCAGTCATTTTGATTATTTATTATGTCTACTCTATCACCATATTTGATTGTCATAGGAAAGAGATTTGTCATATCACAATTATTGCTGGTCAAATTATTGGTCAATGCCACCAATCGAATCACTGGTCGAATACATTGTATTTCTATTTTATTTTGATCCTTACGTGGCCATGCCCACATATACGAGTCAAGCCCGCTCATTACTTGCCCATATTGTCGTTTAGAACTTGCAATTAAACGACCCGCTATTTCAATTAAATGTGAATTAATATTTTGATGAACTGATCGAAAAAATGCTGGATGCACGTCATCGGTAACAATAGGCTCTAAGCCCATAAATGTTACTAAAGTATCAATATCCGACACACAACTCTCAATCACTGGATATGCATCGCTGCCATATGCGACATTATCTAACAATCGCATTGCCGCCTCCAATAATGCTAAGGCTGTAGACTCCATACGTGCATAATCTGTCTGCAATTCTGTTAGTCCTAACAGATAATCCCCTACATGCAAAAATGACTGTGCGGCATGAGCCAAATAGGTATTACTATCATTGCCACTCATGCCATAGTTTTCAGCACTTTTAAAAAAAGAAATTGCTATATTTCTAGGTATCTCATGTTTATAAAAGTCAGGCATTGACGATCGTATTTTATCAGCAATAGCTGCAACACCACCCGCCAATGCAATGGCACCATGATATGCAGATAATACATCCATTGTATGTTGTGTATTGCGATCATTTAATCGAATCAATGTATTTTGAATGCGATAAATAGCTATTTCTAAAATACGCATCTTTGGTGATTGTAGTGCATTATAAATTTGAGCATGTGGCACCGCATGAAGTACATGGGTTAATTGGTCAAGGGCGTATCCAACTACTTGCTTAGAATACGTACATCCTATTTGTTGATCCAATTCCTTTGCACAATTCCATGCCCATTTCACCTGTTGATTACAATCAAGAAGGCTCCTGCCTGCATCTGCCAGTATTGGCATACCCATTACTGGGCCAATAGGGCCGACTATTCGTGCTCGAATACCAATCGCAGATGGCGGGGTTATTGTTATACTAGGGGACATGATCAGAGATCCTACTCTAAACAAATTATTGTTGTTTTATTTTTTAACAGTAGTCTTGAAGATGGCAGAAAATATCTGCCCGCATCGGACTAACGTCCTGATTTAAGTATCCGAGGACAGTCCCATTATTGATTAATTGTAATTTCAGCTAACAGTTCATTTAATTGAACAATCCATACGGGCTGAGACTCTCGTGCAAGTCCAATTTTATATATATTATTTCGTAAAATTTGTTTTTTTAGCTGAGTCGAATCGCCGTCTTTTAACTGTGCAATCAGTGCATTTAATTTTGCGGCATTTATCCTCATGCGTCTATTTTCTGAAGAAGTATCTCCAAATTCATCATGGATTTGTTTTTTAATTCCATCGATTCTCGCGCCAATTGTTTCTTTTATGGGGGGGGTAACAGGTGGAGGAGTGGATTTTACAGCTTGTTTTAACTGGTCAATATAATCGTCTATGGCTTTATCTATTAAGGTATGAAGCGCTCTTTCTTTCATCGATTCATTACCTTTCAATGAATCAATAATCATGCGAAATAACCCCTCTTTATTTCCACCAAGAATATTAATTTTTTTGATCGTTACGCCATTGCCACCTGCTAATTGAGAATAAAACTTATGATTCCACAATCGCTCAATTACAGCTAAACGCACATCCCCATCGTCTAAAAGTAAACTTAACTCTAATTTCAATAATCGGCCAACCACTGTCCTAACTGTCTTTAATGGCGTATATAGACTCTCATTGTCAGGCATTGGCTTTATTAATTCTGAAATTATTTGCTTAGCCTCTTCGGTGATATTATCTAAGAGATCTGTAAAATAAAATTCATTCCTATGTCTGTTTAAATATGTCATTAGAAGTTCTATTTTTACATCAAGTAAATGATCGCGCTCTAATTGGTCCTGTACTGTAATGCCAACACTTTTCTGCCAGGCAGTGATTGCATGCATTAGATCCGTTGCGTCATTTGCTTTTTCTGGAATACTACCAATCATTGTATAAACTGCGATACCCTGAACACTATTCAATTCACGCATCCATCCTAATAATTCAATTATTAGGCCATACACTGATAATGCACCTGTGAGTTGATCTTTCAATGGAGCATAATTCTCAGTTGCTTCTTTTATTTGACTTTGTAATCCCGTGTTAGCATCTGTATGACTCAAAATCGTTTGAGATAGTTCGGCAATTCGACCTGCATTAATGACCATACCCGCTTGCACGTGATCGACTTGAATTTTAATAATGTTCAGCACTGTATTGGCATTACTACTACCGATATGTCCATTGGCCTTATCACTGGATTTTATTGGTAATGCAACTGCAGGCCCCTCGTCATTTTTTTTCCAACATCACCTATTTGAGCCTGCAGCAATAACTCCCTAATATCATTAGACTCTAATAAACTAGCTATTTGGGGATTCATCGATTGTAAACCTTGGACATGAGACATTATATCATTAATATCGCTCTTCCCATTAAATGCCACCAGTGCACGTATTGGAATTAATGCCCTGGCAAAGTAGTCACTACTTTTTTTAAACGCCTCACTTGCATTGTGGGCCAACGATTGTATTGCACGTAATTGGTCTTCTAAGGACTCCTTTTCACGCACCAATGTTGACAACTCTTGAGTTAATGCTGACATTCTTAATTCTTGCTGTGCGCTTTTTTTCTGCAAGGAATTAATCGCAGTTTTAAGTTTTCCAAATAATGTTAATGGCGTACTATGTGACGGTGTTCCACCAGCAATCACATTGCCCGAATTAATCGAACACATCCTTGGATCTATTGACCCAAAACTTGATATACTCATCATACGTGGCATGCCAACTGGCCTCATAACTGATGGCATCATACGGATAGTCATTATATGTCTCCCCCTAAATTGCTAAAAAAACCCTACTCACCTGTTGCATCACTTATCTGTGCAAGAAACGTAACTGCAAGCTTCTGCTGACCATCAAGCTCTGTTAAACATCCTGCATTATCTCTTAGCCTAATAATAAATTCCAATATCCCACTTATTTGAGTCATTAATTGAGCACCTTCTACTAATTGCGCTGTTAACTCTGTCTCAGTATGATCGGCTAGAAATGCAGCCAAGCCCTCAATAGTTTGTTCATGGCCCGTAATTGCTGATTGCAATGCAGCCATATGTGTTTGTTGTGCGTTCATCGCATTTTCAATGCCATGAATCAATGAATCAATATCTGAACCAGCACCAGTTACAGCAGACACATCCGTTATACAACATACCCCTGGATGCATGGGCATCATTGTAAATGAACTCGCGCTAGGATCCATTGTTGAACATGTTAATCCACGACCCAATCCCATAGGCATTGTTAATCCTGGCATAATGGGTAATCTGTGTATTGAAAAATTCATTTTCTATTTCCCTTATCATAATAGTGTTCATATGTGAAAAACATCAGGTCTTAATCAATTTGATTGAGATGCCATTGACGGATCGTCTTCGCAAGAACTAGCGCATCTTGAAGACTTGGCAATATACTACTTTTCGGATCTTCTTTACTTTTCAAGGAATCTATTGCCTTTCTTGCTGCATCTATAATAGCCCTGCAATTGCCTTCTTCCATCAATAATGTTCGTAATGCTGTATATGCGGATTTAATTCGTTTCACCCAGGTGTTTTTCATGCCATCAAATGCCTGATCACTATCAAGCAATGATTCTATCTGTCGTTGCCAGTTATTACACTGAGTGGCATATACATCGTCAATAGGCTCAGCAGCAGCACTCGCTTTTTGTGCAGTCAATCTAGCAAGCTCTGCGGCTTCTAATAAAGCTGCTTGCTGTACAGCACTTTCTTGTTCTTCTTGATAGATATCAATATATACGCCAAATTCTTCCATTGTAAGCATTTTTAGATCATCTCTACTGATATCACCTTTATTAAATAATATTTTGAGAATGCGCTGATGATCGTCAGTTAATTGCAGCTTGGTTGCTGTATTAAGAAGTAAGTCATCATCTGATAAAGCAACTTTTGGCAATACCTCTGTAGGAATAGATTCAATTGTATCTGAGACAGGAGGTAAAAATGGCATTACGCTTAATAGCAATTTGTCTGCACCTTTTAATGCTGTACCCGATCGATCACTTAGAAGTTCTATTGCCGCTGTTAAATCACTCAAACGAGTTCCAGACAATTGTATGTTCCCAAATGATTCCAGTATTCCTACAGTACTTAATAACCACCCATGAAGACCTGTGAGTTGACCGTGTATTTCTTTTAACCCATCCAAGCTCGCCCTGGCATCTAAGGCACGTTGAGACAGCGCTAATTCCTTTTCTCGAAGTAAATTCTCACGAGACTGTTGCCCCTGTAGTATTTTGTTAAGTTGAACCATCGATGCAGTTAAATCGTTATATGTTGGAGGTGAAGCACCGCCCCCTACTAGCTTAGGACCATTACTAGCAGAACATATTCCTGGTACTGCAGCTACGTTTATAATAGCTTTTGGGCATAGTAAGGATGGCGTCATGCTCATGGAAGCTCTAAATATATGCATAATTTCTTTCTAATTTTTTCAGAAAATACTACCGACCATTATTAATAGAAAATTTATTATTTACTTAATTCTAGGAAAATATTTCGTGGATTATACATAGTGTCAATTCACTGTCAACGTTATATGACAAAAGAATGATTACTATATGCAGGTGAGAAAAGAAAAGTTCCTACAACTCATCCAAGTTCGTAATTTCATAGATACTATCGAGCACAGAGCCATCCAAGTATTTCACCACACCCACAATTTTATCGCCAAATTGCGGCAATACAGGCTGGAGAAATTCACTGGCATTTGTTTTAGCGAGTGCAATCGCCTCATCCATGCTCAAAAATGGCACGCCCTTATTAATCAATTCCTTGCTCAACACATGATTGCGGTCTGCATTGGTATTAAATGCAGTATCATTAACGATCATACCATTCGGTGTCATGATAAAATCCACAAAATATCGTCCAGGCGTCGAAAGCGTGGTGACGCGCTCACGAATAATGGGATAGGCTTTTCGGTGTAGCGGCGCTTGTACAATCGTAACACCCGCTCCTCGCGCCACATCCGTATGCCCGCCAATGGCCTTGGCAGGAATGCCATTTGAAAAGGAACTAACATTCACATCAAATTGTCGATCGATTTCAATGGCGCCGAGCAAACCCACATCCAATAAACCTGTCACAGGTGCACGATATGGCGACCCATATTGAAACATATCCATGGGTGTTGTAAATGACCATTGATTCTTTAATGTAATTGCAGATACGCGATCAAAACATTGGCCATTAAATAGACGCGTGACAATCCCTGCATTCACAGCAGCAATTAAATCTTTTGTCACTCCGCCGATCATCATATCGATATCAATGCCAGCTTCTGCTAGGTAGTTAATACCTGCCAGACCCATGCCAGAGCCCAATTGCACGCAGGGTTTTCGATCTGTAATGCGCAATGCTCGAATCACTTCAACCAAATAGCTTAATGCTTCTAAACGCTCTGGCGCAATATGTTGTATAACAGTCTCGCCAGAATCCAAACCATGATTATCGCCGATACTATCCACTACAACCACATCCGTCGCATGCTGCATGCCAATACCCATAAAATCATTGATTCCAGGCACTAACGTATCCGTCACAACAACAAATCCTTTTTTCGCAAATTTTGCATCCGGTGCCATAAACGACAATATGCCAAACATGGAATTGGGCTTGCCATGCCATCCATTACAATTGCCAAACCGATCGGATGACGATGCCGCACAAAATGCCACATCAATAGGTAATTGCCCGGTTTCGATATCCGCACATCGGCCGGAATGACTGCGCGCTTCATATATGCTATTTAGCTTGCCAGACACAATCCACTGACCTAGCTCCCCACGCACCGAACCACCTCGAATCCGTGTGATCACGCCTTTATCAATCGCCTCTAAGATAATCGGAATTTGACATGGAAATAATGATGTAGGCGCTAAGATTAGATTAGAAAAACCCATATCAATAATCGCACGCATGACTTGCTGCAATACCTGATCGCCATTTCGAAGCCCATGGTGAAATGAAATCGTATCCCCATCCACCAACCCACAATGTTCGATGGCATCTTCAATGCGCGGACGCACTTTATCAATTGCCTGCGTATTGCGATACGCCTCAGGTATAAACGTTGGCGCACTTTGAATTTCTGGATGCTCAAATGGGCGATAGGACTCTGGCACTTGTCGTCCCAATGCATTGCAGTTTACGTCCGCCATGATAATATCTCCTCTAATGTATTAACTGCCACTCTTTAATGACCACAATGTGCGCAGTGCATTCTCATATCGACCCGCTAATACATCATTATCCTTGGATTCTGGCTCATTATTCATCGTTACAAATGGTATATCCACGCCCTTGATACTTATCGATCCAGAAGCGTTACGATCTGTCATCTCTTTCCAGTCATCGTATTTATAAAAACGATTCATATCCTCATCCGGACATTTATGGGCTAATACGGAATGCTTTAATTTTTCCTGATACCTGGCTTCATTACGACGAACAGACTCTTCAGGCGGCACATCAATATATAATATCGCAGCATCATTTAATACGCGCTTATCGAATAATTCAATGGCTGGCAAATATGGCTTTTCACCACCTCTGGAAAATTCAATCAACAATGAATTGTCATGATAAAATGACTCATCATCCAAATATGTTTTACAAACAATATCATTGATCTTTAACAATACAAAATCATATAGGCTCGCATCTTCCAATGCATAGGCATGGTCGGATCGTTTGGAATGAAAGCGTTTTCCAGCAGCCTTTTCCCATAAATTATCCTCTTCAAATTTTTCCCATAGCAATACAAAATCATCCAATTCCGTCATATGGCCAATATGAAATTCCTGTGCACGGCGAGTAGCATCACAATGCCTCATAAAATCCAAAAACTCTGATTTACCGGATGCTGGCCGGCCAAATACAAATAAATGTTTAAATATAGTCACACAAATCTCCCTATCGTTTATCATAAAGTGTTTTTAATGTTGCCATTGCAGGCGCATAGCGCTCGCTTAGCTTAATCGGATCTACAATCTCTGGCTCATTGCATACACTGACAAATGGAATATTAAATCCTTGGATGGGCAAATAACCGGATGATTTTTCTTTGCTCAACTCATGCCAATCATTTGTTTTATAAAAAGCATTCATTACTTCATCGCTGGCTTTATGTGCTAAAATAGAATGCATTAATTTTTCCTGATATCTCGCATTATTTCGACGCCAGGATTCGTCAAAACTGACATCCACATATAAAATTGCAGTACGCTCCCAAATTTCTTTTTTAAGAAATGGAAATGAATGCGCATAGCCAAAATCCCCACCACGAGAAAATTCAATAAACAGAGTATGTGCATCGTAGTATGATGGCATATCTGTCATTTTACCAACCGCATCATTAAACTTTAACATGGCCACATCAAAAAACTTGCCCATCTCTGGCTTAAGGCCGGCATTATTTCCCTCTTTATTGGAATAGATGCGATCAAAACCAGCAGCTTCCCATAAATCATCCTCTACAAATTTTTCGGCAATCCATACAAAGTCATCCACTTCATCCAAATCACCGATAAAAAAACGTTCTTCTCGCTCGCGTGCATCCATTTTCTTTATCATATCAATGAACTCGGATTTACCGGATGCTGGCCGGCCTAATAGTAATAAATGATCAAATGTTGACATCAAATGCGTCCTTTCTAATTTTCAATAGCCCTATTTGTTTATTTTTTTACATGCAATTCATACAATGCATCCAACATCGGCTTATAGCGCTTTGCTAGTGCATCATATTCCTTTAGCTCTGGCTCATTATTCATTGTAACATATGGAATCTTTACATCATTATATGTAATATAACCGCTATTTTCAGGACCCGTTACATGTCGCCAATCGTCGATTTTATAATAGCGCTCCATGGTTTCATAGGGCGCCATATGTGCTAGGCTGGAATGCTTCAATTTTTCCTGATATCTCGCCACATTGCGACGCCAGGATTCGTCAAATGTGACTTCCACATACAATATGGCTGCACGCGATAATACATCCGCGCTTAAGCGTGACAAGGCATTATGATAGCCCTCCTCACCGCCACGCGCAAATTCAACAATCAATGTATTTTCTCCATAAAAACTGGAACGGTTTAAATATTTTTTTTCAATCTCATAATTAAATTTAGAGAACAAAAAGTCATATAATTTTGCCATATCATGCTTCACATGATAATTGCCATCCTCCAATTTATTGGAATAAATACGGTCATAACCAGCCTCTTCCCATAAATCATCTTCCATAAATTTTTCCCAAAGCCAGAAAAAATCATCGATTTCTTCCACAGCACCCATGTGGTACAATTGCCCACGCTCCACATCACTTGTTTTTTTCATAAAATCAATAAATTCAGATTTTCCAGCCGCTGGCCGACCCAGCAATAATAGATGATCAAATGTGCTCATTGTTTTTTCTCCTTGGGAGGGTTTGAGATTATATGAGTATCAATGCACTTGGATGCATCGACATGACTATTCTTTTGAGATAGAATTTCTTTTGCAGGACTTGTCTTTAATGAAATTGCACCTGTTGGACATACTGGAATACATTTTAAACACGCATCGCAATTGGATTCTTTCCAAGACATACCCAATGAGGGCATAATCACAGAGTCAAAACCACGACCCACATAATCCAGCACATGAAGGCCTTTGACTTCTTTACACATGCGCACGCAGGATCCACACATAATGCATTTATGGGATTCATATTGAATCAGAGGATGACTATCATCAATATAAAATGTTCGCGTACTTCCAGAAAACCGCTCTGGTTTTGCATTATAATCATCTGCAATTTGATGAATCTTACAACTTTGAAATGAGCGACACCCGCATGCCAAGCAGCGCTCACCTTCGTCTTCCGCCTGATTTGCATCGTAGCCCAATTCGACTTCTTTGAAATGATGTATGCGCGTTTTTGCATCTTCTTCAGGCATTGATTGTCGTTGACTCTGACTGGATTGTATCAATGTTTTTAACTCACTAGGATTATCCGATGGATTTTCAGCCATCGAATGCAAGTATCCTTTTGGCTCACCCTTAACCTGCTCACCACTGACAAATTGATGGATAGACACCGCTACTTTTCGACCAGCCGCAATCGCACTAATCGCATTATCCGCACCGGACACACAATCACCTGCGGCAAAGACATCCTGACATTGTGTTTGAAAGGTATGTTTATTAATTTCCAATGTATGCCATCTACTAATATCAATGGAATTCTCAGATGCATCGACGCAGTCACTATCCACAGATTGTCCAATGGCTGATATAATTAATGATGCCGACAAGCTATAGTCAGATCCTCTAATTTTTTCCGGACGCTTGCGGCCAGAGGCATCTGGCTCACCCAATTTCATTTGAATGCAATGCAGTACCACACCCGCATCACTTATATCCAATGATAATGGTGCGGATAAAAAAGAGAAATGAATGCCCTCATGCATGGCAGCATCAATCTCTACTGAATCTGCTGGCATTTCATCACGCGTGCGTCGATAGAGAACAGTTACTTTTTTTGCATTCAATCGAATGGCTGTGCGTGCCGCGTCAATGGCTGTATTGCCGCCACCAACCACAATTACATGATCGCCCACTTGCATATCATTTAATGCCTTAGGCTGTGATTCCAACCTGGCAATTTCCTCTAAAAATGCAATACCGGAAACTACACCACCTGCATCCTCACCATCAATACGCATATCCGATGCATTTTGCGCGCCAATTGCAATAAACACTGCATCATGCTGAACTCGTAAATTTGACAAATGAATATCCGTACCCAAGCGCTGATTACACTTAATCTCAGCACCCATTTTTTCTATAATACTAATTTCTTTGGCTAAAATATCGCGCGGCAATCGATAGGCAGGTATACCATAGCGAAGCATTCCACCAGGCTCCTCATGTGCATCATAAATGCTAACTTGATGCCCGTATTGGCGCAAGTAAAAGGCCGCTGTTAATCCTGCAGGACCTGCACCGATAATCGCAATGCGCTTATGTGTATCATTGCCAATATTAGGAATATAAGGATGCTCGCTTTGCAAATCCGTATCCGCGACATAGCGTTTTAAAAAACATATGGATACAGCCTCATCCACGCAGGATCGCTTGCACTGCGACTCACAGGGCTTGGGACAAATACGACCCAAACTCGCAGGAAATGGCACGGCCTGTTTGATCAAGCGCAGGGATTCTGCATCATTTTTCTCCGATAACAATGAAATAAACCCGGGTATATCAATACCTGCAGGACAAGTAATCTGACACGGGCCCTTGCAATCCCCCACATGATCGGACAATAATAGCTCAATGCATACTTTTCTGGAAGCGCGCACACGGTCAGAATTTGTCATCACGGAAAGCCCCTCATAGACCTTTGTCGAACATGCTGGAATAAGCTTTCCACTGCCAACAACTTCCACCACGCAGATAAAGCAGGCAGTATAGGGTTTTAATTCGGGATGATGACATAAAGTGGGTATATCAATTCCGCAACGACGCGCCACATTTAAAATGGTATCATCAATACATGCCTGAACATGTTTTTCATCTATTGTAATATAAACCTGCTCTACCATTATCTAAATCCTTTAACTATATCGCTATATTACGTCGATTGCACCCACCTTGCATGCACGCTGACAAGCGCCGCATTGCGTGCATTGGCTGGATACAATACTATAGATTTCATGGCGCTGACCATCAATTGAATCCACTGGACAAACACGCGCGCATAACCCACAACCAATGCATTTATCCGCTATAATATGATATGAAATTAAATCCCGACAATGATGCGCCGGACATCGTTTTTCAAGGATATGCGCCTCATATTCAGCACGAAAATGTTTAATAGTTGATAACACTGGATTTGGCGCGGTTTGGCCCAAACCACATAAACTAGCTGCTTTAATATGCTGGCCTAACTCCTCCAACAGATCAATATCACCCACACGCCCTTGACCGGATGTAATTCTCTCCAAAACTTCCAGCATACGCCGCGTGCCAATACGGCAAAATGTACATTTTCCACAGGATTCTGATTGCGTAAAGGTTAGAAAAAATTTGGCAATATCCACCATACATGTACTTGCATCCATCACCACCAAACCACCGGATCCCATAATTGCACCAGTGTGCCGAAGCGACTCATAGCCAATCTCTGTATGCGCCATATCAATCGGTAAACACCCACCAGATGGCCCGCCCAATTGAATGGCTTTTATAGCTTTACCGCTCGATGACCCACCACCTATTTTATAGAGAATATCCTGCAAACTCATTCCCATAGGTACTTCGACTAACCCACCGCGTGCAATATCACCAGCAAGTGCAAATACTTTTGTCCCCTTACTATCCTCCGACCCTATATCAGAAAATGCTTTTGCACCATGGCGAATAATCCAAGGGATATTGGCCAATGTTTCCACATTATTAATGCATGTGGGCTGTCCCCACAATCCTTTTTCCACTGGGAATGGCGGCCGATGACGCGGCATTCCGCGATTACCTTCAATGGACTGAATCAATGCAGTTTCCTCGCCGCATACAAAGGCACCTGCACCGGATTTTATCGTAATATGAAATGAAAAGTCAGAGCCTAAAATATGTTTGCCTAAATAATGGTTTTGAATGGCCTGCGATATAGCATTTTCTAAACGTTTAATTGCTAAGGGATATTCTGCGCGACAATAAATATACCCCTTGCTCGCTTGAATTGCATATCCTGCAATAATCATCCCTTCAATCACGCGGTGAGGGTCGCTTTCCAATATGGAGCGATCCATAAATGCACCTGGATCACCCTCATCTGCATTACAAATAATATACTTTTGATCGGCATTATTTTGACTGGCAAATCGCCATTTTTTACCGGTTGAGAAACCACCGCCGCCACGACCTCTAAGACCCGATTTTTCTATCTCATCAATAATTGTTTCAGATGATAATTTGCTCAATACTCGTTGCAAAGATTTATACCCATCTGCCATTTCATAGGATTGAATATCCTCTGGATCGATATGGCCGCAATTTTCCAATGCAATACGGTACTGCATTTTATAAAACTGCGCAGGCCCGCTAATGGAATCAATATCGATTTGCTTGCCGCGCATTTTATTACCGTATAAAATCTGTTTTTCAATAAATTCAATCACATGATCCGGCTGCATATTACCGTAGATTATCTCTTCACCGGAGGCATAAATGCATCTTATTATCGGCTCTGCATGACAATTTCCCATACATCCCACGCGTGCTAGATCATAATTTAAATGCAAATATTTTTTTGCATCAGCAAGTAATTGCCATACATCCTCCGCACCACTGGCAATGCCACAGCTTCCCATACCAACATCGATATGAGTGATAGAATCTTGAATTGGTTTGCGCACATTTTGTTTTTCTTTTTTCAAGCACTGCCACATGCCCACATTGTCAAATGCACTTGTATTGCAGTTTGTATTTACAATCAGCTTTGGAATATCACCTGGAACCACATTCGCATGAATGCGATCATCCACCATAAGCACAGGTGCAAGAGAACAACATCCCAAACATGCGACAGATTCAACTGTAATGGACTTTTCTGAATTAGTGCCACCTGCGGCTGAAATGGAAAGCTCTGATGACAAGGCATCATTTAACCGGCTGGCTCCAGCCACGTGACAGGCTGTGCCATGGCACACTTTAATAATATGCTTACCTACCGGCTGCAGACGAAATTGTGCATAAAATGTAGCCACACCATAAATATGACTGGATGGAATACCTGTTTGTTTGGCCATATAATCAATAGCTGTTTTTGGAATATACCGGTACTGTGCTTGAACAGCCTGCAAAATAGGTATGCAGGCAGATAAATCAGTGCCATAACGCTTAATTATGGCATCAATCGATGACAAATCCATTCATGGAGCTCCTTGATGGACTCCGTTCATAGCCTCAAGACTGACGAAAGTCAATGCGTGCTGAATGGTAAAGCAGGGCAATTTTAGAGCTTGACAGATAACAAATCTCACCACCTGCTATTATATACATTAGACAGATGGTGAGTTGAGCATACTTGCTATTTTTTTATGAAAAATAGCAATATTTACGGACAACAACACTTTAAACTCTTTTACTTAAGCCATCGAATTGCAGTTAAAAGCCAAATTTTCTGGATTGCTTCACCAGATTTCATCTACCTCGCGGGTGACAACGAAACTGCCACATGAAAATAGCAAAACGTCGTCATTGCGAGAAGGCCGCATAGGCCGACGAAGCAATCCAGGAAAATGGGTTTTAAGTGAGATTCGTGCAACTACCCTTTGACTCCGCTTAAGCCACAGGATTGCAGTTAAAAACCAAATCTTCTGGATTGCTTCGTCAGATTTCATCTGCCTCGCGGGTGATGGGACTGCAGTGATTGCTTCGCGGATGAAAGAATTGGTACGTTATTCAATTCCAAAAATCCTAATACACGCATAGCGTAACAATTTTTTCACCCAATGAAGTTCGGCCTTTATCATACCCAACTGCCATACCTGGCGTTAATGCATAAAAATGTTGGTTGGGATCAATGAGATTTAAGGTAGCACAATCAAAGGATAGTTCCTTGCCAGAATTTGTTTTAAGAACTCCCTTGCCCTGATGAACCCATATGGACACAATCGTTCCCTTAGAAAACATATCATTGGAAACAACCTCTGCATGGGATGTACCCAGGTGAGATGAAATTGGCAGCCAATGTTTCACTCTAGACATTACATGCAAACAGTACAATGACATGGGATATTTCCTTTATTTTAGCGAACATATTTATGGCCAGTGCGTTTTTTTACTTTCTCATATTTACGACGCTTTTTTTTCAATTTTTTTGCTTCATCTACAATAGGATCAAGACGCATACCTGCGCGCCGTTTTTCAATCTCACGAATGCGCATTTGTGCTGGAATATGACTATGTGCACGCACGACAGTGGGCTTAATAAATACCATTAATTCAGAGTTTTCTTTTCGCTTTCCCTTGGATTTAAATAAATTACCCAAAACAGGTATTTTATGTAAAAATGGCACATGTCGATTGCTTACACTATCGGTGTACCGCGTCAATCCACCAATGACAGTTGTCTCTCCATCTCGAACTAGCACGGTGGTGCTGGCTGTATTATCAACAATAATTGGGATTCCTTGTACTTCACGAGAAAAATCAGGACTGGATGTTTCAGTTTCAATTTGCAATTTAATAAACCGATTCATTGTAATTTGAGGGGTCACTGACATTTCTACACCTGTTTCAATCTCCTCTAAGCCCGTAGAAGAGGCCCCCTCTTCGCTCGTTGACTGCGTCTGAATTAAAAGTGTTGCACCACTTCGTATATGCGCGCTTTTTCCATTTGAGGTGACAATGCTTGGATCTGACAGAATATATGCGTCGCCGCGTTGCTCAGCAGCCAAAATTTGAAGATCTATATTGGTTGAACCTAGTAATGATCCAATCATCAATCCACTGGTGGGTGACCCAGAGAATAAATTTGCATTTAAGCTACGACCTGCATCCGACTGCCCGATGGCACTGACACCACCCACTCGTAATTTAGATCCATCTTCACCGCTATTTACACCCCATTGAATACCTAAATCCCGTGAAAATTGTCGCGTTGCCTCTAAAATTTTTGATTCAATTAACACCTGTGCATCGCGAACATCCACATCTTCAATAAAACGACGAATATTATTCATATTTGATAACATATCACGAACAATAATTGAATTTGTTCGATCATCTGAGACAGCAGACCCTCTTGCTGTAAGCAACTGTTGAAGTTTTTCCAACATCTCTTCAGCTGACGCATATTGCAAACGGAAGGTCTCTGTTTTTAAATCTTCGCCGGTTTCTTTAAATTGCGCGCCATTGCCCAAACGCACAACACCACCTTCTATAGTATATTCCAATCCATTTGCGCGAATAATTGCATTCAGTGCATTTGCCAATGTAATTTGCTTAAAACGTACATTGACGGTTCCATTAATTCCTTCAGGCACAATCACATTTACACCCGCAATATTGGACATAAATTGAAGCACTTCACGCAATGTGGCTTGCCGAAATACAATATCATATTTTTTTTCATTCTGAATACCAAACATGCTATTCGTACGTACTTGTGATATATTACCTGTATCAACAGCACTTGCATTAAATAAGAGTACAGAGTTAACAAATAATACTACAACAATGACCCACCACAGTTGTCTATTTTTTAACCGTCCCATTATAAACCACCTTCCAAGGACAAAATAAATACTTCATCAATACGTCGCAGCATTACTTTATCTGATTCGATCATATCCACACGATAACCCGCAATATGATCCCCTGCCTTTAGTAAATACCCACTAATCAACGCATATGCTTCGTTTTCATCGCCATAAATAATACCTGCAATTTGTAATTCCTCAATTGCCAAGTCATGTGAACTCACATGTCCGCTAGAGAATGGATCTGTATGCGCAATCACATTTTGATTTGGATTTAATGTTTGGAATGCTTGCCATTGAATATCTGAAAGTGATTGCGCATCTGCACCATCACAAACAGAAATACATGCCAATATTATCACGCAAGTACATAACCACATTTTTTGATAATCCCTCATGCATCGCTCCTATAGCTTAGGCAAATACAATGTTAATTTCATATTAACAGATAATAATTTGGACATACCATTTTTCTCAATCGAAAATGTATCAATAATAACAGGCCGCAGCATCTTCTCTATTGATTCAAAATATCGACGAATAGCAGTATATCGCCCTGTTAAATCAATAACAATAGGCACTTTTAAGTAGTTTTTCTCCTCTACTTTTCGACCCATTTTTATCTGCTTAATCTGTATGGATTTTGAAAAATTTGCAGACCCTAATTCCTGAATGGTCGCATTAATCTCGTCATTAATATCCACAATGCGTCGTTTTAAGATCTGCTTTACATTTTCAGCTAAATTCGTATGTTTTTTCCCTGCTGTCTGGCTAACTTGAATTTGTTTTGTGAGCAAATCAATTTGATCCTCAACTTTTTTAACCATTTCATGCGTGGTATCAAACCTTGATTTGGCTTGTATAATTTTTACATCCAATGTTGTCCAAAAATAATCATAAAATAGATAAAGAACTGTCAATAATACACCCACAAACATCACTTTTTCACGAAGTGACGGTGTTTTATTTAAATTCATATTCCCTTTGCTCATTTTCATGATTATTCTTACTCTACTTTCGACGTACTTGTGGATAAGTTAACATCATATACTCCACTACTTTCGATCGTGAATCCTTAACACTCGTTGTTTTTACAGTTGTTGATGAAAATAATTTTGATTGATCTAAATTCAACCGAAACTCCTGCACATATCTAGATAAAAAAGCACTGCCATTAATAATAATTTGATACTGCTTATCTTCACCAATGCGAACATCGATATCATCCAACCATACCTGCGCGGGCAAACACCGTGGAATAATATGCAAGTACTTTGACCAATCAATCCGACTTTGTAAAATTGCCGCTAAGTTCTTTTGACCACTGATATTAGCTTTTACACGATTCATTGATGTTGTTTGTATTCGCTGTTCACTTAGCTGCCGGGATAATTGTCTCATCAAAGTCTTACTCTTAAGCACCTCTGCATCCATTTGATAAAACCGCCAATACTGCACTGCATATAACACACTTAGGAAAACAAGCCACAGCACAAACAACTTCACCAAGGCCCCATATGTTAAACTCTTATGAGTATGGGATAGAAAGTTCATTCGTTTTAATTGCTTATCCATAATAATCCATCATGGCATTGCTAGGCCAACCGCTATCGCATACATTGGCCCTAATTGCCTTAATCCTTCATTATTATCATTAAAATAGTCCGCATTATATATAGATTCAAATGAATCAAAAATAACTGTATCCACACCCAATGTTCGTTGAATATGATCGAGCATTTTTGGATAATACACACCGATGCCGCACACATGAATGGAATCAATCCGCTCAACATCACATAAAATACAAAATGCATCGATCGAACGCTGAACCTCTACCACCAACTGACTATACACATGTTTAATTGTTGCATAGAACATATTAAGAGCTTCAACAGACACATTAACATCATCTTTTGTTAATACACCTTTTGCCATCCAGTCTTTTAGCAATAGAGTAACATCCTCATCATCTACCCCTGTATCACGCATCAACTGCTTAATTAAATTTTCCTGACTAAAACCAGCCAATGGTCGTGAAAAAAGAAGCTCCCTATGCCTAAATACAATAAAATAAGAATATCGTTCATTAAATGAAATACACACACGATATTTTTTCTCATCTAAAAGTGATGTATTTGCAAATGCAGCTAAAAGCGACGATGCTGCAGGTTCAACAATCAATGGTTTTAAACCTAGAGAACTTAAAAACTCTGAATATCTATCAATTGCTTCTTGAGAAATACCATAGGCAGTAATCGCATGTTTATTTCCATCAACAACACCTTCAGTCGGCGTATACCCCACAACATAGTCATCAATAGAACCTGAAATGTGTTCTCTAAAATTCCATCTAATTGCCTCAAGAAGATCACTTTCTGGCATTTTAGGAAATACCATCCGGCGAATACGTAAACTTTCATCCTCTACATTAACGGCCACTTTTGTATTGCCCGCACTCACACGTCTAAATTCCAATAAAAACGGCATGTGATCTTTTTCATTTTTTGATTCGAGAGATAGCTTGGCTTCGCCAATAGCCATTAACTCAAAATGACCGTCCGAATTGCGATTTATCCTGGCCATACGAGCCCAACCGCCCTCAATATTAAGCCCAATACATTCAGGACGGCGTGAAAATAACGATGTCAATTTATTCATTACACTCACTTTTCTAACTCCATAACCCTGGAACGAACTTCATCAATAATATTACTTGAATAACTTCCACCTACTTTTAAAAATCGACGATAATAGTCAATGGCATCTTGTTTTTTGCCCTTGATATCATATAAATACGCCAAATTAAAATTTGCTTCTGGATAGGAGGGGGATATTTCAAGCGCTTTTTGAAGTAAGTTTATCGCATCAGAAAATTTTTCTTCATCCATCTCAAGCACAGCCAAATTATTTAGCAATTCAGGGTACTCCTGACTGAGACCTTGCGCCTTCATATAAAATTCTCTAGATTTTTCTAGATTTCCTTGTTTCTTATATACAACCCCTAAGTTATTAAATACCTCTGGGTCTGCAGGATTAATACTAATGGCGGATAAAAGCTGTGCTTCAGCAAGCTTATAATTTTGCATATTATAAGCATCAATTGACTTCTTCTTCATCAATTCAATATCATTATTTGTCGCTGCAATCGCGCGCTTGGCCGTATGAGTTTTTCCAACACCTGTTTTCACTGACGCTGCATAATCTGGCTCTGTACTTGGCTTAAGCCGCAAATAAATAATCACAGATAGCAAACAAAGAAGTAGCACTGCTAAAATAATAATACGTAAAGGTGCTTTTTTTGTAGAAGCATCCGCTACTTGCTGAAACTGGCTTAGCCCCTTACCTAAGTTCTGCTCCAATGACTCTTGTGCGTTATTTTTTTTCAGTGCATCATGAATCAATGACATATACGCTCTCCTAAATTATGGGGTTATTGAAAACCACCCATCTTCAGTATTGTAAAGCCAAATCTAATTCGATTACATACTCTTATATATACGACCTCATTGCATTTACTGTCTGCCTAGAATCTAGGCATTTTTGAACACTCCCACAAATTGCCATTTCAAAAGTAGTCCCACTATGATTGAAAAATCAAACGCCTCAAAAAAGATAATGGCTGACGTTTAGACGTACCTCTCCAATCTTTTATCGCTAACTTTACTGAGTGATCATCGATCACATATGACTCTTTTACATAAGCAGCCATCAAAGCTTTATCGCATATAACATTAATCAAACGCGGATACCCATTCGAGGCTTTAAAAAGAATTTTATGCGCTTTGGGTTCAAAAAAGACCTTTCCACCACCACCTGCAATATATAACCGATGATTAATATATCGCATGGTCTCCATTTGTGTAAGCGGTGAAAGGTGATAGCGCGTCATAATTCGCTGCTCAAGCTGACGCATATCATAACGCTTCACTTTTTTTACTAACTCTGGTTGCCCCACAAGCAATATTTGAAGTAATTTTGTCGAATCCGTCTCTAGGTTAGTTAACAAACGAATCATCTCCAATGCTTCTGTACTTAAATTTTGCGCCTCATCGATAATCACAATTGCATTTCGATCATTTTCTGACTGATGGATTAAAAATCGATTTAGCGCTTCAATTTGCCGTTGCGGAGACGTATAGCGAACTGCAATACCAAAGTCCTTTGTAATTGCTTTCAATAGCTCAGGAACAGAAAGTAGTGGATTAATTAACAGCGCCGTTGCACAGGAATCGCCCAAACGCGATAGTATTGCACGTGATAGCAATGTTTTACCCGTACCCACCTCACCGCTTAACATTGAAAATCCCATACGACTATGAATGCCATACAACATAGTATCCAAGGCTTGTTCATGTTGCTTGCTCATATATAAATAATCAATATTCGGTGTAATTGAAAACGGTCGGTCATTTAAGCCAAAAAATTTCAAGTACATACATGACTCCCTTGATTTACGTAGCGCGATTATATCCCCTTTGATTTTTCATAGCAAAGAAAAATTAAGAAAAACATGACATTAGAGGTAGTTTAGTAGAGATAACTTAAACGTTTTATGGGATTGCCATCAAAATACCTATCTTCACAGATTGTCCAGAAAACCCCATCAATGAGCACTCCTTAGAAAGGACTCCCTTACACATCATAATGGCAATCGTTTACCACCAATACGGATATCTAGCTTGTTCACAGACCCTTTTAACTCTATTTTGTATCGTCCCTGTTGATCTTTTTTTGCACCCAATACAGATACAAATGATAGCAAATTTTCCATTTTCTCACCCGCGGAAATATAGCCCTGCACACCTGAAAAACGAATTCGATTTGGATTTCGATTCAGCGTAACACGTCCACGTAACTCCAATTCAATATCTCCCTGAGTTAATCGAAATCCTTCCAACTGCAATACACCATTTCGAATTTTACCCTTTAGATACGATCCTTTTTTTTGAGATAATACCAAACGCGTAATATTCATATCATTTAACATTGCCGGCACACTGGCTAACATTGGATTATTCTGTTTGGCGATTACTTTTTTTACAGAAGTAATAATATCATTGATTTCAATATTTTTTAAATCAATCGCAATATTACCATTACTTCGGCTAATACGATTTAAATCTAAATCCAATTCAATATCCCCATCAATGCGCCCATGAAATAGAAAACCTGATAACTCTTTCACCCAACCAACATCGTTTAAACTCAATTCATCGCACTCCAGGTTTAAATCCAGAGAAGTACTATTTATAGAGGCCCAACCGTCGATCTCACCACGGCCAATTTGAATGGAGTAATCAATCGCAGATGAAAATAATGACTTGGATATATATGCTTTTTTCACCTGAATTAATTGATTGTTTTTGCCTTGATCCAATTTTTCAATCACCAAATTTTCAAACATTGCGCCTAATAGAAATTCCGGTTCTAAATGTGCAATATTAACGCGATACCCTTTTCCAAGAAATCGTTCAATCTCCCAAGAAACCTTATCTTTAAATATATGAAATGGAAATGTATAATAAATGAAAAAAGAAAACATAATCAAAAATAATAGTGGGTATCCAATAATTTTTGCAAATTTGATCATTATAATTATTCCTGCGCAATGGGTTTATATGTAGATACTTCAAATGTTGCTGACATTTGACGACGATCTTTAAATAACGGCTTCATAGTAAGACTTGTAATTTTTAATTTCTTTACATCATGATTTTCAATTGCCACTAAAAATTCAATTAACTTTTCTAAATTGATTTTTTTTACTACCACTTTTCGTTTCACCACCTCAAATACATCCGTACCCTTTTCAGACACTGTGCGAATATTATCGATGAGCTCAGAAATGCCAATACGCTGCGCAATCGACTCCAATGTAGCAGACATCCCTGGATCAAATCCATCACTATACATACTCAGCCTATATTTATAGAGAGATTGCGCATGGTTATATTCCGTCAAACCCGTCATTACCTTTCGGATATCAGCCTCTGACTGAGATATACTCTCTTCCATACTATTCAACCAACTTGACGCAACTAGCACTGGAATTAATACGATACCGACCAAAAGCACTCCGGTGACAATTGCAGCAATCAGCTGATCTCTCGCATTCATCCCTAAATACATATTATAAAGCTTATCGACTTTTAATCGATGCAATGAAATATGTGGTAGTTTAAATCCCATATAGACTATTTACCTTATAGTATTATTCGAAAATACACATCATCAATACATTAAATTAAAAACTCTCATAATCTTCAGTACACATACTACAACTATCATCACAATTATCCAAACTATCTTTATTGACTACACGGCACCCTTTACATGCACGACACTTCTCATCTTCAATAATCAACATCGTTAATTCAAACTTCACACCTTTCACTGCCGATTCTGCCTTACTTGTAATACTTTTAAACATGGATGATTTTTCAATCGCAGGTTTTAACTGATCCCCCGCTTCATGAGAAGGAACAATCCCCTTGATAATCACTTTGGAGGTATCCGTTTTTACAGTAAATGTATCCACATCCACAACCAGCATCTCTCGGGTAGGTAGTATTTTAGAAAATTCATTCAATACATCCACAGGCGATACACCTTGAATTTGTTTTAATTCAGATAATTTAATATCAATCGTACTTTTTCTTCCGCGAATACGCTTTAATGCAGACTTAGCGTTTGTAATCTTTTTCAACTCATTTTTCTTTATATTTGGCAAATTCTGTTTAATCAAAGCTTTAATATCTTGTTGATATTTGTCCACTTGCTGATTTACCGCATAATATTCCACAGTAAAGCTAGTCAATGCGAGAAAAACAATCCAAGCAATAATAAGCGCAATGCGTTTTAATTTCCCGCCAATCTCCTCCACATTTCCAGTAAAGGCAAACTCCCCTTTTCGCAAATTAATATCTGTCTCACCACCAGCAATCCCTTTCATGGCATGAGATAATGCCATTGGAATAATGTGGCGATGCGCATCTGCACGAGAAAGATTCGTAAACTGAAAATCTGCGCAATTCAAGTAAGATACATTTTGATTCATGATTTCTGAAATATGACGATCAATACCAGGGATACGTGATGACCCTCCACATAAATATATGCCACTTACTGGAGTATCATCCTGATCTCGATAAGTAAAAAAAGTTTGTTTTAAATGAAGAAAAAAATCTGTCATCACCTGTTTAATTGCAACTACAATTTCCTTGGAAATCTCATCCAGTTGATCGACATCTTCATCTGGTGGCAATTGACCCATTTCAATCTTTAAATTTTCAGCTTCTTCAATTGGAACATTTAACCGCTTTGCTATTGCCTCTGTAATCGATTTACCTGCAATTGAAATCGCCCTTGCATACCCCAATTCCTCTGCATGACAAATAACAATGGTTGATTTACTATGCCCCATGTCAATAATTGCATACACGCCCTCCGGCGGTACCATCCCCATATTAACAAGATGCAGCAGTTCTAACCCTTCTACACTTAAATATCGAGGATCAATGTCCACAGACTCTAATAAAGATAATTTTTTCGCAATGTCACCTTTATTCACATACAGCGCAAGTACACGTGCCAACTGTTTAGATTGAGACACAACAGTATAGTCAATCAACATTTCATCAATATTAAATGGAATAAAACTTTCCACTTCAAAAGGAATGGCAAGATCCAGTTTTTTCCGGCTAGCAAATGGAAATGATAATAAGCGTGCGGTCATAAGCTCCGATGGAAATCCCACACAAGCAATATCCCATTGAATATCGTGATCATCGATAAGCCCCTGCAACGCAATTGTCTTACTTTCAATATCACTTAGCACGTCACTGTACTGAATATCACGTTCATAAAATCCTACAAAAGAAAAAGCCTTAAAGCTCCTCTCAATAATAGCCACTTTTATAGAATAGCTGCCAATATCAACGCCAATTATTTGCTGGGACATAGAAATTCCTCGTATATTTTGTATCACACCCCAGGTGAGTTTTCAAATGACAATCGATATATGCATTGTGGGATAATCCCATTATTGACATTGAATATCTGGAAAGGAAATACGACTTAACTCCCAATGCTTTTTTTGACGATGCAACATCTCTTGAAAATCATCACAAGGCAACCAATCCTGACAATAATCCTTTGATGATGCATAAAACTTCCCTGCTTCATATTGCTGATTTAAAGTCATTGCCATAGTATTAATATAGTGTGGCATTTGACTTCCAAAAGGAACCACGTCGACTTGACCGTTTACAGGTAACTGTTTAGCGATAATCTCATAGTAATAATCCCAATACAAAAAGGCCTTTTTATAATAAGAGGCCTTTTCAAAACTCTCTGCACTTATTCGATTGGCATTTACCAAGAAGTCTCGCCAAAAAGGCAATCCTATATTTTTTTTTACATTATCCGAAAACATCAACTTGGCAATAGAATCTGCCATAGGACCTGGATGACGCACTGTAATAATATACTTTGCTCGCAATCCAAAGAATGCATCTATCTGAGGTAATGCATGCACAATGGATGTATTTTTATGCAATATTATTTTTTGGTCATGACATTCACAGTCCCACCAAGCAAGAAGCTGCGCTAATTCACTAGCTATATGAATCCATGACCATAAATGCATACTCGATTGTATTACTCCTTGATGCGGCATTCCATCATGGCTCATCCCTTGATTCAGCGATCTCCAATCAATATGATGCAACTGCGATAACTCAGTGTATAAATACGTTCCCCCTGTTCGAAGCGCACCAACAACCCACACAATTTCTCGCCCTCTCAATATATCATCCAACCACTGTGTAGATCCATCACACAATATTTTATAAAAAATATCTGCCACACGATTTACAAATAACTGCACTCGTTTTTTACCCTCAGAAGTTGTTAAAAACTCATGAGCGGCTTTCTTTTCAACAGCTAATTGCTGCTCATTTTTGATTGGATCACGATGAGCTTGAACTCCTCGTGACAACCACTCTTTTTCAGAAGAACAGCCTCCTAAATACATTAATATTGGCTCAAATAAGTGCAATGAAAATGGACCCAACTGAATATTATAAGTTTTAGACATCATGCCTCTTTTTTCTAAAATAACAGCATTATCATTCAACAGTTATTTTTTTCCTTGATTCTGTCAGCAGTTACGCTATGAGCTGCTCTCAGTCGAAGTTATTTTTTATTTAAAAACACATAGGAGGCAATCATGTCAAACACGTATACAGATCTTGGTCTGGCAAATACAAAAGAAATGTTCAAAAAAGCATTTGAAGGAAAATATGCTGTTCCTGCATATAATTTTAATAATATGGAACAGCTTCAATCCATTATTACCGCATGTGTAGACACGCGCTCC
>CAYZSU010000005.1:39767-53093 GCA_964480565.1 uncultured Myxococcales bacterium
ATCTTGAATGTCGGCGGCATTAACCGATCCCATCGAAAATATGCCAATCAAACACTATTAAAATATATGGCACAAGGGGCCGTACAAATGGCTCGAGAGCTAGAAAAAGAACGCAACCTGGATGGACATATTCCAATTGCACTTCATTTGGACCATGGTGACACGTTTGAACTCTGCAAATCCTGTATTGACAGTGGATTTTCTTCAGTAATGATCGATGGTTCTCACCATTCATATGAAAAGAACATCGAACTCACCAAGCAAGTTGTTGAGTATGCACATGCGCATAATGTCACTGTAGAAGGAGAACTCGGCGTATTAGCTGGCATTGAAGATGATGTAGTGGCAGAAAAGTCCACCTATACAAAACCGGAAGAAGTCGTGGATTTTGTGGAACGAACGGGTGTGGATTCTTTAGCAATATCCATTGGCACCTCCCATGGTGCAAACAAGTTTAAACCCGAGCAATGCACAAAAGATGACAATGGAAATCTCATACCACCACCACTTCGCTTTGATATTTTAGATGAAATTGAAAAGAAAATCCCAGGGTTTCCAATTGTTCTTCATGGATCATCATCAGTCCCAGAAGAGGCTGTCAATACAATCAATACTCACGGCGGTGCATTAAAAGAAACCATTGGCATTCCTGCAGATGAACTTCGCCAGGCATCTAAATCCGCGGTGTGTAAAATCAATATCGATTCTGATGGACGCCTAGTCATGACCGCTGCTATTCGTAAACACTTTAATGACAAACCTGCGGACTTTGATCCTCGTAAATACTTAGGACCTGCTAGAGCAGAATTAATCGACATGTATAAAGAAAAAAATGAAAATGTCCTTGGCTCTGCCAATAGATATTAATAACTATGATAGTGTTGAAAGATGCTATGTTCAATAAATACCGCAAATAGGTATTTTGAGGGCAACCCCACTATTGAAAAAGATATCGTCTAAAAAACCCGAACAATATTCGGGTTTTTTATTGTCATGAAGCCACCAAAAAACCACTTCACAATGGAAAATCATTGCAATTCAAACATGCCTTGATTAATTGAACACTATGACACAAACATCACTTTCTTGCCATTATATTGGCCATGCAACCACTTTCATCCATATAAACAATCATATCATTGCCACAGATCCTCACTTTGGAAACCGTGTATTAACCCAAAAACGCCAATCACCGCTAGGAATACACCCATGCGATATTCCAAGCGTTAATGCTGTACTCATTAGCCATGTTCATTTTGACCATTTTCACATGCCAAGTTTTAAGTATATTGATTGCAATACCCCAATTATCGCACCAGAAGGATGTGCAAAATTGATTCAATCATTTATTCCAAACCCTGTCATAGAAATGAACCATTTTTCTAACCAAGATATTGGCAATATGACAATAACAGCTGTTCCTGTAAAACATCATTCTTTTCGTATATTGCCATGGAATTATACTCACTCCAATGCATATTTAATTAAATCCAACAATCATACAGTTTATTTCTGCGGCGATAGCGCTTATGGATCACACTTTAAAAAAGCTGCAGACCTTGCCAATATTGATTTAGCATTATTACCTATTGGCAGCTATACCCCTAATTTTCTACTTAAATTTAATCACATGACTCCAGAGGACGCCTATTTGGCATTTAAGGACTTGCATGCCAAACATATGATTCCCATACATCATAGTACGTTTAAATTATCATTGGAAAATAGCCGTGAACCAAGACAGCGCTTAATGAACAGATTAGCAGCTGAACCCAAAGAGGTATACAATCAAGTTCATATTTTAGAATCTGGCGATCATTGGAAATTAGAGAGCTAGAAAAAAATATGGGAAAATATTTTTTTAATACTCCTTAAGAACTTCGCACCTCACCCGATTCATAGCGCTTAATCAAAAAATAAATAAGAACAAACCAAGAGATAATTCCAAGTAATACAAAATAATGCTCATTTAATCCCACGTATTTTCCTGTCATATAGAGACAGATCGCAGCAATACCTTTTGCCAACCGATACCCAAACACATCAATAAATGACTTTGCCTGAAATTTTTCAGCAACAGTCAGTGGAATATAAAATAATTCCTTGGCCGCACGATAAGTAGAATAATCAAAACTTTTTGCACCAATAAACACGATTCCAATAAAACCCAAACCTGGAAATACTAGGGACACTATAGTTAAAACAAGCATAATGCACACAATCGTATAATGTGTTTTTTTCATCCCCATATATTTTAGTAGAATAGGCGTGACAATCAAAGCCAACAGTGTTGACACAATTTGAATAGTAGAAAAAACTTCGCCATATAGTGCACTTTGTTTATCTAGTACCGATGATAAAGAGGCCACATAATTATTATATGCAATATAGGCACTATTAATATACAGTTGAGTCGACATGACCAACAATGCCAACAGAAGTAGATACCGGTTTGTCACTATTTGTGACAAACCACCCAAATAGGATGCATCGGCAATATCCTTTTCAATAACAAATTTTTTTCGAATGCTACTATCCCTATTTACTAAAAAATATAGAATGAAAAGCAATCCAATAAATACTAATAGACATGCACTGCATAAAAAAATCATTTTATCAGATCCAATATTGACCGCATACTTCGCAACAACTTGGTTACCAACCACGCCGCCTGCTGCTGAACAAGCTAGAAAAAAACCATAATAGCGTTTTGCCATATGCTCATTAAACAATGTATTGCTGATACTCCAAAATTGCTCCACCAAAATAAGCACATAAATATCTGACCATGCATAAAATAGCACTGACAAAAATTTCGGATGATTGCCCATTACAAAACCAAATAGCGTTGTAATCAGCATAACGACACCCATACTTGCGATTGACAGCGGCAATAACCGATATCGTTTCACCATCTGATTATATATTAGCACTGAAATAATACCTAGACATGCAGACGCAGCCATGGCCAATGCAATATTATCCTTTCCATATGCTGCATTAAAAAAAGGAGCCGCCGATGTACGAGTAAAGGGGTAGCTCATCAAGCCAACAAATGCCGCACTTGCCAATATAAAAACATATAATATATGTGAGGTTCCTTTTTCTATGATGCTATTTACATGATTTTGACCTGCAATTGATTGGCTCATATGAATGCCCTTCCTATTATTTAACGATGTTCTACATTCTAATAGCATTTTTGGATAAAAAAAAACCATCCCAAAAGGATGGCAAGGTCATCAAGCACCCTGCTTCCTTTCGCCGGCATTAACCGGATCAAGTCTAAGGGTATTATCTCAGCCTTATGAAAGCACCCCTAGCAGTATTTAAATAAGTTACTTAACTACCTTACACAATGCAAGAAAATACACCATAAATACCCAAAGATATTAGATTATCGAGTTGGACATGCAATGATGTTACATAGATATTAAATTGACGATCTTTAATTTTTTTGAAAAGATATATATTATGAATCATTTTGATCCAACTGACTTTAAGAACCATCCACTCTTCAAACGTCTTGTTCATATTATTCGCGATATTGCACCACATTTTGCAGAGCTGAAACAAAAAATAGAAAATAGTGATGAACTTCAACATATCATCGATGACATTACATTATTTGGAAAATCCATTTTAATATCACATCAAAATCTCTCCAAAGACAGGCATGAATACAATCCATCGCTCATTCACACACTAAGCCCTTTACAAGAATTTCTATTTCAAGATTATTTTGCGGTAAGTATTTATGGCCATCAAAACATCCCCCAGACAGGACCTGCTATCTTTATTGCTAATCATTCAGGCACACTGCCCTATGATGCATCTATGCTACATATGGCATTCAAAAATCACTCCAAAGACTTCAATAATTTGCGATTTTTAACCCATGAATTTGCATTTAAACTTCCCTATATCGGAAATATTTTATCACAACTCGGCTGTGTGATCGCATCACCTGAAAATGCAATTTCTTTACTTGAACGCAATCATTTTTTAGTGACTTATCCCGAAGGATTGCGTGGTATTGGCAAACCATATGATGAACGCTATACGCTTCAACATTTTGGAAATCATGGATTTATCAAATTGGCATTGTTGACAAATGCACCCATTATTCCCATTGCAATTATCGGCGCTGAAGAAATACATCCGCTCATTTGGCAATCCAAATGGTTGGCTAAATTCGCCAATGTACCGTTTATTCCATTCACATCCACATTTCCATGGCTAGGCCCATTGGGTGCATTGCCTTTACCCAGTAAATGGCACATTCAATTTGGCCGCCCCATTGATCTTCGTCAAAAATACAAACTTAAGCATGCATTATGCAATCAAACGATTGCAATTATCAGCAATCAAATCCATAAGAAGCTACAATTGATGATTCAGCGCAGACTTGCAAAACGCACATCCATTTGGTCATAATGCGAGTATTCAAAAATGAAATTGACAGTAAATGCATAGTTTTAAAACAGTCTTGTAATTTGCCATTGACTCATTCACTAATTCAAGTAAAACCAATTCAAGTAAAATTGAGTACTATAATGGAATAGTTGAAAACAGATATTTTTCAACACGCCCCTAATTGGAGTATATAATATGACCACTGACCAACTACTCACCCGTCTCTCCTCTATTAAAGATACCATAAATACCAAAGAACACCCTATGCAAGAAGCCGCTACCATCAAAATGGCCATGTCAGATCTAATTGATATTATAAAAGAAGTCATTGAATCCAAAAACAATACAAACCTATAAAGATTTTGAAAGGACCCCCCCCATGCTTTCTATTAATTTAAAAAATTTATTTTCAGAGCAGGTAAATGATCATGGTATTACAACTGCTGAACAACATGATATTCAAAAGCAAGTTCCTCAGGCACACAATACATTCCAAAAATGGCGCCAAACTAAAGACGCCCTATTTTATGATGTAATCAATGACCCTGCAATTATAGACGGCATCCCAGACGCAGCAAGTGCAGTTGCAAAAAACTTTAAAAATATCGTCATTTTAGGCATTGGTGGATCCTCACTGGGTCTTCGATGTACTGCACAAGCATTATTAACACCCTTTTGGAATTTACAACCACCCCAACAACGTAATAATAAACCACGATTATTTGTTTGTGATAATATTGATCCAGATACATTTTCAAATCTATTGTCATTGTTAGATCCAAGCCAAACATGTTTTACTGTAATCAGTAAATCCGGAAAAACAACAGAAACAGCCGCACAATTCTTCATTGTACTCGAACATCTTAAACAGACATTGGGCAATGATTGGAAAAAACACCTTGTATTTATCACAGACCCACAAAACGGCGAATTGCGACCATTTGCCACAGAACATAATATTACTACATTTAGCATTCCACCCAAACTCGGTGGACGATTTTCTATATTGTCACCTGTTGGACTTTTTCCAGCAGCCTGTTTGGGCATAGATATTTCTGCAATGATTTCAGGTGCTAAACAAATGGCCGATAGATGTGCTCATGCAGACCTAGAAAACAATCCAGGCTATGCCATCGGTGCATACCATCATCATTTTGATACAATAAAGAAAAAAAATATCAGCGTAATGATGCCATATTGTGATGCGTTAATGCTTGCCTCAGATTGGTATGTACAATTATGGGCAGAGAGTTTAGGTAAAAATGGTAAGGGTCAAACACCAGTAAAAGCACTTGGCGCGACAGATCAGCATTCGCAAGTACAGCTATATATGGAAGGACCCAATGATAAGGTATTTACTTTTTTATCCGTCGATGAATTTAATGCATCACCTTCGACAACATGTGTCACAACAGATAATGCGAATTTCAGCTATATCCAAAACACCTCGCTTGGTACAATTTTACAAGCAGAGCAAAAAGCAACCTGCAATGCACTTACAAAAGAAAGCCGCCCAAACTTAACCGTGTCATTTCCAAAAGTCGACGCCACCCATTTAGGTGAATTTTTTATGCTCTATGAAATAGCCACTGCCTTTGCAGGCGCGCTTTATAATTTTGATCCATTTACACAGCCTGGGGTTGAATTGGGTAAAAAGTTAACCAAAGAAATATTGCTATCATCCAAGTAACATATTTCCCAATTATTATTATATTTTCTTCACTATTCTATGGATATTTTACAATAAAATCTTTATAGTCGATGTTAAGTTTAAATAAAAACTTAGCGAAATTATTTGATATATGTTGATTATTTTTTAAATATTATAAGAAAAAGGACATAGTTATGCTATCCTCAATACAAATATCGAATGATAGGCGTTATAATCAACGAATTTCTTTTGACGGCAATGTCACTTATAGCCCCATGCCATACACTGAATTATGGAAACAATATCAATCCCCTCAAAAAAGCTCTATTATCAATATTAGCGCATCCGGCTTATTATTTAAAAGCAATCACGATTTCCCTGAAGACAGCTTAATTAAAGTTAAGCTCCATATTCCAGAATGGCAAAAATATTGGCACACTCACTTTGCAACATTATCTGACACGGATAGGAATTTACCCATTACAGCTATTGCAAAAATCATTCGAAAACAATGTCAATATCCAGACCATTATAATATTGCCGCATCCTTTGTCAGTATTGATGAAGGACATCAGCTTGCAATTAAACAGTGGATTACATCAGAAATATTACAGTAAAGGGCTCGCCATGAATCCAAATGAATCCTTTAAACAACTGGTTTGTTTTAAACTTTCTAATGAAGAATATGCAATTCCCATTCATATTGCACAAGAAATTGTTAAAACAGTAGATACCACACCTATTCCACAAGTTCCAGATTATGTATGCGGCGTTGTTAACATTCGCGGAAATGTTGTCCCTGTATTTGATCTTAGAACTTTATTTTCTCTACCCAAAACAAATGGTGATGCCAAACAATCACGCATTTTAGTTATCAATTTAGATGGCGTTATTTCCAGTTTTCTCGTGGATCAAATATTGGATAATATCAAGCTCAGCACATCAGAGATTGACCCACCTCCTTCAATTAATATGTCAATCAATCGTGACTGTATCCTTGGTATTGGAAAATTTAATAAACGCATGATTACAATCATTAACTATGACACTGTCCATAATGTCATTATGAATGGTATGGCGAGTATGCACTAATAAACTGCTCCTATAATGCCGAGCTGAAGAAATCACAGTATAATTTAAATAATCATTTTTAGGCAATATAACTAAATTACTTGGGGGAGTAATGACAAGAATTGATCACAATAAACTTGTACGTTTTAATATTAATAATGATGCTTTTGCATTGCCAATTGATGATGTTAAAGAAATCATTCGGCCAATTAATATTGTCAACTTACCTCAATCACCTAGTTTTATTATTGGTGTTATTAATCTTCGCGGCACCATCATTCCCATAGTATCACTTGCATTGCGATTAGGCATTTCTGATGACAATTCGAATATAAATAATAAACGCATATTAATTGTTGAACGCCCTAATTTAACTGTTGGTTTTTTTGTCGATACCGTCACAGATGTTATGACAACAGTTCAAAGCCATTATGAAGATATTCCTAATATTGCAAGAGAGAATTATAATCAAAATTTAGTTCGCAATATTATTAAACTCGATCAAGAAATTGTTATTGTCCTGGATTTAAATGCATTTTTCACTGGAGAAGATGCTGAACAATTAATGGCAATATAAAAGTAACTATAAGGAATATCAATGCATTCGCTCAAAATACTGGATCAAGAATTTGAAAGTTTAAAAAAAATTATTTATACACACTCAGGCATAAATTTAAAACCTACAAAAAAAACATTACTTATTTCTAGATTACGGGCCAGATTAATTGAATTAAATATAGTCACATTTACTGATTATATCAACTATATCCATGCCCATCAACGCACAGAGCTTCAATACTTAATTAATGCTGTTAGCACCAATGAAACTTATTTTATGCGGCATAATGCACATTTTGACTATCTCAAAAAAAGTGCTTTTCCAGATTTCATGAAATACTTCCCATCACAAAAATGCCGGATTTGGTCCGCTGCATCCTCAACAGGCGAAGAAGCTTATTCACTAGCAATTACATGCAGTGAATATAAAAAATTACATCCTAATTTTTCATTTGAAATTACCGCAAGTGATATCAATACTGACATTATCAACACTGCTCGAAATGCTTTATTTTCTCAACACAGTTTAAAACGACTTTCTGATCGACAACTAAAAATTTACTTTAAAGCGGAAGGTAGTCATTTTCGTTTATACCCTGAAATTTCAAATATGGTTCAGTTCAAACAACACAACCTGCTTAACCCTGTCACCATGGGGTCATTTCATATTATTTTTCTTCGAAATGTACTTATTTATTTTGATTCTAAATCAAAACAAAAAGTCCATGATAACATAACAAATAGCTTAACACCCAATAGCCATTTATTTATTAGTTTATCTGAAAGCTTATATGATATAAATACATCACTTAAGCTAATAAGCACTGGAATTTTCAAGAAAGAATCATAATCGATTATGCAAATTAAACAAAAAACACGTATCATTCTTGCTGATGATTCTGCCTTACTCAAACAAGTATTGCGTAATATTTTGGAACAAAGCAATATGATCGAAGTTATTGCGGATGCAGCCAATGGGAAAGAAGCCATTGACTTAGTGAAAAAACTGAATCCTGATGTATTGATACTTGACTGTGAAATGCCCCTAATGAATGGGCTCAACACGCTTCAAAACATCATGAAAGATCACCCGCTTCCTGTTTTTATGTTTAGCTCATTAACTCGTGAAGGCACAGACATCACATTAAAAGCATTAGAGCTTGGCGCTGTTGATTTTTTCGTTAAACCAGTGAATGGCCCAAAGGGCTTACAGGACATCTCTCATGAACTGATTTCAAAAATACGCCATGCACATATCAACTGGCATTTAATGCGATTACAATCAAAGCTAAAAGAAACAACTAATCAACATCAAAAGAGCAATACTTCTACATCACCACACAATACCCGTTCACAAATAACAATCAATAGTCCTTATAATTTAATTGCTATTGCCTCATCCACCGGAGGCGTTCAAGCTGCTAATTATTTAGTCCAGAAATTTGACTTTATGATTCCACCCATTGTTTGGGTGCAGCATATGCCAGACTCATTTACAACAGGATTTGCCAATCGGCTCAACACATTATCGCCGTTAACAATTTTAGAAGCCCAGAACAATATGCATCTTGAAGCTAATCACTGTTATATTGCACCAGGAAATAATCACATGCGCATTATCTTCAAAGATGGGCAATACCTTACATCTATTTCAGGAACAGAAAAAATATCCGGGCATTGCCCATCATGTGATGCATTATTTTCATCTATTGCAGAAATTAATGCCCGACGAACTATTGGCATTATTTTAACAGGCATGGGTTCAGACGGTGCCAAAGGGTTATCACAACTTCAAAAAAATGGCGCTTATACAATCGGACAAAGCGAAGCGAGCTGTGCAGTCTATGGTATGCCTAAAGCAGCTAATAAACTAGGCGCTTTAAAAAAAGAACTCGCATTGAATGATATTCCGGGTATAATAAAGCAACTAATACACAATAAGGATTAATCATGTCACAGATAAATAATAATGATATGAATGATATTGTTTTAGATATCGATGATGAAATGTTGGGCGAATATTTATCAGAAAATGAAGAATTATTAAAAGACTTTAATGAAAATTTATTAATTGCTGAAACTGAATATAAAAAGACTCCAACTGTAAGTAAAGATATCATCAGTGCATTATTTCGTGCAATGCATACAATCAAAGGAAGTTCTTCTTTCTTAGATTGTAAAAAAATCACCGCTATATCTCATGAGATGGAAACATTGCTTCAAGACATTCGTGAAGATACAATGAGTTTCACCCATGAAGCCTTTGATATTTTGTTTGAATCAGCTGATATTTTACATAATCTCTTTGATTCCCTTAGAGAAAGTAGAATAGAAAAAGGTGATATTTCAAACATCATTGATAAAATCAACCACTATAAGAGCAATCATGACTTGGCTGCTCAAGACAACAGTGAGTCCATTGCACTTTCTGAAAAATACATTATTCCATTTATAGAAGAAACACAGGAATTACTTAATTCAATTGAACAGATGTTGCTTGAAATTGAAAAAGAAAATAATCAGATTAAACCCGATGCACTTCAAGAGCTATTTCGAATTGCCCATACGATCAAAGGAAATGCAGGCATATTTGGCATCACGCCTATTCATCAAATCATGCATGAAATTGAACATATTTTCAATTTCTTCCGTGAAACTTACGCCGATAAAACCTGCTCAATTACTTCCGAGGCATTATCTGCAATGATTAATGGTTGTGATGAGGTAAAAGCATGCATTGACAATATAAGGGATAATACAGATGAGCAAAGGGATATCACACCTATTCTAACAGATTTAAAAAATATTGCGATAGCGCTCAATAGCACTCGATCGCAACCAAATACATCGCAAACATCCTCAGAAGTATCATTAAATGAAAACATGGCTTTATCCCAAACAAACTACACGATATCACTGACAATTGATTCATTTATTGACATGAAAAGTGCAAAAACAATGTTACTTTATGAGCGATTATCATCTATTTGCTCAAATATTTCCATCGAACCCAGCATTGAAAATATTCCAGATAATACACAAACCCCCTTAACCATTACTATTCACTGTTTCTGTCAACATGAGCAAGCAGACATTGAAAATTTAATTAATTTAGATGGTATTATTGTGGAGTCATTACAATACAATGAACCCACTCCTGCAAAAAGCACACAGAAGAAAAATTCCGCAATAAGCACAGATCCCAAACAAGTTGAACAATCCACTATTCGTGTGGATTCAAAAAAATTAGATGCATTGATGAACCTATCCGGAGAACTGGTTCTTAAACGCTCCCAAGTATCACGATTAGTGAATTTATTTAATAAATTCACACTTACACAAAGTGAGTTTAACCACACATTAGGAAATAGCATTAAGTTACTTAATCGTATGCAACGCAATATCACTAAATCCACGGATAGTACTAACCCAACCTACTTACGTTCAATCATAGATAATATCTTAAAACTAGTACACCCCATCACAACAAATATTGAAGAAACAACAGCATTTTTCAAAAACAATGAATTGTCCAATTATATCCGATCACTCGACGAAGTCGTTGGCGTACTTGGAAAAATTACATCGGACATTCAATCCACTGTCATGCAAACTCGTATGGTACAGATCAAGGGATTGTTCTCTCGATATAAACGTGTTGTTCGGGATGTATCCAAAGAACTTGGAAAGGATATTCTTCTAATAATGGAAGGTGAAGAAACAGAACTCGATAGAAAAGTCATTGAAAGTTTAAGTAATCCATTAACACATATGATCCGAAATGCCATTGATCATGGCATTGATAGCAAAGAAGAACGACTTAAACGTAATAAAAAAGAACAAGGCACAGTAACACTTCGTGCATCCCATTTAGGAAATAATATTTCTATACAAGTAATCGATGATGGTCGCGGAATTAACCCTGAAACTATTGCTCAAAATGCAATTGACAAAGGCATTATCGATATAGACACTGCGTCACGCCTAACTGAAGAAGAAAAATTTAACATTATGTTTTTACCCGGGTTTAGCACTGCCAAAGAGGTCACTGATATATCAGGTAGAGGTGTGGGCATGGATGTTGTTAAAAATGAAATTTCATCCATCAATGGCACTGTTGAGATTCACTCCAAAATCAATCATGGCACCACATTTACTATAAAAATACCACTTACTTTAGCAATTATCCAAGCATTACTCATATCCATTGATGGCCAAATATTAGCCATCCCTGTTGATAATATTACTGAAGTAGTCAATCTACCAAAACAGGATGTTTTTTCTATCGATAATATCCCAACAATTAAATTGCGCAACCATGCACTTAGCTTAATTGAACTCCATGATATCATCGGGCTAAAAAGCAAATGTGTGGATAATCGTGACGATTGTAATGTTGTTGTCATCTCAGATGGTAAAAATAATATTGGTGTTTGTGTTGATGAGTTATTGCTGGAAGAAGAGGTGGTTATCAAGTCATTGCCCATTCATTTTCAACACTTAAAAGGTATTTCTGGTGCAACAATACTTGGTGATGGCGATATTGCATTAATCATTGATCCTGTAACAATCTTAGATTCATCAAGAAATTACCAGTGAGGCGGCATGACTAACACTTTTGAAAATATAATTACTGTAGGTGTCGGTGATTTTGCTATTGGCAAATCACCCAATATGATTCGCACAAATTTGGGATCTTGTATTGGTATTTGTCTATTTTCACCATTGCGAAAAGTAGGTGGTTTGTTTCATGCATTACTTCCAGATTCATCATGCAATAGATCATCACAAGAATTACAACCTAAAAAATATGTCGACACAGGGTTTCAGCTATTATTTGAATCACTGAAACAAGAATTTTTTGTTGAAAAGAGTTTATTACAAGCAAAGATTTTTGGAGGCGCATCTGTAATAAGGTCCTCTACCGTTAGTGTTGGACAAGATAATATTAAGGCCACTCATTCTATTTTAAAAGAATACAATATCCCTATTATTGCTGAAAAAACAGGTGGTACTAAAGGCTATGCAATTGACTTTAAATTAGATACAGGAACCATCATTTGTCGGCAATTCGGCGAAAAAGAAGTGGAGTTATAAATGACTGTTAATAAATCAATTAATGACATACTGACAATGATCGCACAAGATAGTTTACCATCTATAATGGACTCCATGACACAATTTTTCAACCAATCAACCACTATTGAATTAATCAAAGTTGAAGAAAAAAATATCAATGAAGTCAGTGCCCAATATTATGAAAATAGCAAACCTGTGATTGCAAGTATCATTCATTTACAGGGAAAAATTAATCTAGAATTTCTTTTAATGATCCCCCCTCACATGGCCTATCAAATTCGTGATTTTATATTGGGAAAACATCTTGAATCTGAAGATGAACTTGATATCTATACAATCAGTGCAGTTCAGGAAATTGCTAATATCATTACCAGTGCATTATCCAATGGCCTAGTCAAATATCTAAATGAACCAACGCTACCGAGCCCCCCAGAAATAATTTGTGATTTTTCAGGTGTTATTTTTGAAGGGCTTATTATGGATATTGCATCCCAAACACTAGTGTCCGGTTAAATTAGAGATATTTAGGGCATGGATCTGAAGTTCTTTTT